>NZ_JAALDW010000220.1:1755-12406 GCF_014145055.1 Dietzia sp. DQ11-38-2 | reverse complement strand
GGAATCGTGCTGCAGGACCCCGTGGACGCCGATACCGCGGAGGTCATGGCGGCCGGTCGGCGGATGCGTCTGACCCTGGCGCCCGGGGTCGACCCCTCCGTGCTCGCGGCGGGCGTCACCGTCCGCCTGAACGAAGCGATGACCGTCATCGAGGCCTGCACAGGCCTCCCCGTCACCGGCGTCACCGCGGTCTTCCGGGACGTGCTGGCCGACGGGGTGCGGGCCCGCGTGGTGATGGGCAACGACGAGGAGCACGTCGTCCATCTGGCGTCCGGGTTGCGCGGAGGGCGCACCGCCGCCCACCCGGCGCCGGTGCGCCCGGGCGACGCGGTCCTGGTGGACCCCAAGGCCGCCGTGGCGTTCGAGGTCGTGCCCAAGGCCGAGGTCGACGAGCTCCTGCTCGAGGAGATCCCGATGGTCGAGTACTCCGACATCGGCGGTCTCGGCGCACAGATCGAGCAGATCCGCGATGCCATCGAACTGCCCTTCGTCCACCATGAGCTCTACCGCGAGTTCCATCTCGCCCCGCCGAAGGGGGTGCTGCTCTACGGCCCTCCCGGGTGCGGCAAGACCCTGATCGCGAAGGCGGTCGCGCACTCGTTGGCGCTGGCCTCGGCGACGTCGCGGGGGGAGGACACCAGCGATGGCCGGTACCCCAACTCCTACTTCCTCTCCATCAAGGGTCCGGAACTGCTCAACAAGTACGTGGGCGAGACCGAGCGGCACATCCGGTCGATCTTCGAGCGGGCTCGGGAGAAGGCGACCGAGGGCAACCCGGTGATCGTGTTCTTCGACGAGATGGACTCCATCTTCCGCACCCGCGGGTCGGGCATCTCCTCCGACATGGAGACCACGATCGTCCCTCAGCTCCTCGCCGAGATCGACGGGGTGGAGGACCTGCGCAACGTCATCGTGATCGGCGCCTCCAACCGGGAGGACATGATCGACCCGGCGATCCTGCGCCCGGGCCGACTCGATCTCAAGATCCGGATCGACCGCCCGGACGCCGACGCCGCGGCCGACATCCTCGCCAAGTACATCACGCCGGATCTACGGTTCGATCCGGACGAGGTCGGTTCCGCGGGCGGCGAGGAGCATGTCCGCGGCCTCATCACCCGGATCGTCGACCGTCTCTACACCAGGGACGAGTCGACCACCTACGTGCATCTGGTCCACGCGTCCGGCCGACGGTCGTCCCTCCATCTCGCGGATCTGACCTCCGGGGCGATGCTGCGCAACATCGTGGACCGGGCCAAGAAAATCGCGATCAAGGACATCGTGCACGGCACCGGACAGGGTCTGACGACCGACGATTTCCTGGACGCCGTCGACGCGGAGTTCGCGGAGAACACCGATCTGCCCAACACCTCCAACCCGCAGGAATGGGCGCGTCTCGCGGGAGTCCGGGGAGAACGCGTGGTCGAGGTCATCGTGCCGCACAGGGAGGACGAGCGGTGACCCCGACCGGGCGGGACGAGTCCGACGAGGTCGCGAGAGGCCGGGTGATCGGGACCGAGATCGAGTTCGGCATCGTCGCCGTGGGTCAGCCGCTGCTCAGCTCGGTGGTCACCTCGACCCAGGTGGTCAAGGCGTACACCGACCCGGGCGAGGTCGCCGGGACCGCCGATGCGACCCGGTGGGACTACGGGTCCGAATCGCCCCTACGCGACGCCCGCGGCTTCGATCTCGGCTCCGCCCGCGCCTACGATCCGAGCGAGTTCGGGGTGAGCAACCGGGTGCTCACCAACGGCGCGCGCTTCTACGTCGACCACGCACACCCCGAATACTCCTCTCCCGAGGTCGATTCCCCGATCGACGCGGTGATCTGGGACAAGGCGGGGGAGCGGATCATGCACCGGGCCGGTAGTGAGTCGTCCGCCGTCGACGGCAACGCCGAGCTCAAGCTCTACAAGAACAACGTCGACGGCAAGGGCGCGTCCTACGGCGCCCACGAGAACTACCTCGTGCGTCGCGAGGTCGACTTCGACGAGCTCTCGATGAGCCTGGCGCCCCATCTGGTCTCCCGCCAGGTGTTCTGCGGTGCCGGGCGGGTCGGCATAGGTCAATCCGGGGAGGAGCCCGGTTTCCAGATCTCCCAACGCGCCGACTACATCGAGGTGTTCACCGGTCTGGAGACCACTCTGCGCCGCGGGATCATCAACACCCGCGACGAACCGCACGCCCCGGACGAGACGTGGCGCCGCCTCCACGTGATCCTCGGCGACGCCAACATGGCCGAGCTCGCGACGTACCTGAAGATCGGCACCACCTGCCTGGTCCTGGACGCGATCGAGGCGGGGATCGACCTGTCGGACCTGGTCCCGGTCGACCCCGTCGAGGCGGTACACACCATCAGCCACGACCCGTCCCTCACCGCCACCGTCGCACTGCCCGACGGCCTGGCGCTCACGGGGATCGGCCTCCAGCGCGAGATCCTCGGCCGCGTGTCGGACCTGGTCGGCGACGGCACGGGGCGCCCGGGGTGGGCCGTCGAGGTCCTGGCCGAATGGCGGGAGATCCTCGACGCACTCGAGCGGGACCCCATGTCGTGCGCCGATCGGCTGGACTGGCCGGCCAAACTCCGCCTCCTGGAGGGGTTCAGGGCACGCGACACCCTGGGATGGGACCACGCACGCCTGGCCCTCATCGACGTCCAGTACCACGACATCGACCCGGAGCGGGGACTCTACAACCGCCTGGTGGGCAAGGGTGCCATGCGCAGGATGGTCACCGAGGCCCGCGTCGAGGCCGCGGTGACCACCCCTCCCGAGTCCACGCGGGCCTGGGCCCGGGGGCGCTTCCTGGCCCTGCTCGGTGAGCGCGTCCACGCCGCGGGGTGGGACCACGTCGTCGTCGTCGATTCCCGCGGCGACCACCGCCACGTGGACCTCGCCGACCCGTATACCGGGACCCGCGCCCACTGCGACGCGCACCCGGAGTTCCTCAGCCCCGACGGCCCGCTGCTCCGCTGAGCATCCCGCTCACACGGCCCCGTCCCGTCCACACCACGACAGGAGAACCACCCGATGTCCCAGATCCAGAAGAACGCCGGCGGCGCAGGCGAGCCGGACGACGAGGCCGGGCAGGTCGCCGCGACCGCGCAGACCTCGTCCGCCGACTCACTGCTCGACGAGATCGACGACATCCTCGAGACCAACGCCGAGGAGTTCGTGAAGTCCTACGTCCAGAAGGGCGGGCAGTAGGCCGCCATGATCCGCCGCATCGTCGGGATCGAGACGGAGTTCGGGATCACCAGCGTCGGTGGCGAGGGTTCGCGCTCGCTCGGGCCCGACGAGATCGCCCGCTACTTCTTCCGTCCCGTCGTCGAACGCTGGCGCAGTTCGAACGTGTTCCTCGAGAACGGATCCCGCCTCTATCTGGACGTGGGTTCCCATCCCGAGTACGCGACCGCGGAGTGCGACGGTCTGGAGCAGATCGTCGCCCACGACAGGGCGGGGGAGCGGATCATCGACGACCTCGCCGTCCACGCCGAACAGTCGCTCGCGGCCGAGGGCATCGACGCCAAGGTCTACCTGTACAAGAACAACACCGACACCGCGGGCAACTCCTACGGCTCGCACGAGAACTACCTCCTCGACCGGTCGACCCAGGTCCGGAGCATGGCCACGACGCTGCTGCCGTTCCTGGTGAGCCGGCAGCTCATCTGCGGCGCCGGCAAGATCCTGCCCGGGACCCCGGCGGGCGTGGGCACCGCCGAGGACGGGGAGACCACCTTCTGCTTCTCCCAGCGGGCCGAGCACATGTGGGACGGTGTCTCGTCGGCCACCACCCGATCGCGCCCCCTCATCAACACCCGCGACGAGCCCCACGCTGACTCGACCCGGTTCAGGCGTATGCACGTCATCGTGGGCGATTCCAACATGATCGAGACCACGACCCTGCTCAAGGTCGCCAGCACCCGACTGGTGTTGGAGACGCTCGAGGCCGGCGTCCCGTTGCGCCCGATGGCGATCGCCCACCCCGTCCGCGCGATCAGGGAGATCAGCCGCGACCTCACCGGGACCCGGCCGGTCACCCTCACCGACGGCACCACGATGACCGCCCTGGAGATCCAGCGGGAGTTCCTGGCCGCGGTCCACCGCCACCTCGGTCATGGCGGGTGGGAGCGCGACGACCGCCCCGTCGTGGAGAGGTGCGTGACCCTGTGGGAGCGGGTCCTCGACGCGATCGAGTCCGGCGACCACGACGCGATCGCCGGTGACATCGACTGGGCCGCGAAGCTGCGGCTCATCCGACAGGTCCAGGGCAGGACGGGGGTCGACCTGGATCACCCGCGGTTGGCACAGATCGACCTGACCTACCACGACATCCGGCCGGGACGCGGGCTGCACTCCGTGCTCGAACGCCGTGGTCTGGTCTCGCGGGTGGTGAGCGACCCGGAGATCGAACGGGCCCGGCGGATCGCGCCGGAGACCACCCGGGCGGCGCTGCGTGGCCGCTTCATCTCCGCCGCCACCGCGGCCCGGCGGGACTACACCGTGGACTGGGTGCATCTCAAGGTCGCCGACGGCACCCTGCCCACGGTCGCGCTCACGGACCCGTTCACCGCCGAGGACCCGCGTGTCGACGGCCTGATCGCCGCGCTCGGCCGATAGCGTCCTGCCCGTGCCCACCTCCAAGTCCCAACGGCTGGTCAACCTCGTCATCTGTCTGAGGTCGACCAACGCCTTCCTGTCCGCGGGGGAGATCCGCAGGATGGTCCAGGGTTACGACGACTGCGAGAACGAGGCCGCATATCTGAGGATGTTCGAGCGGGACAAGCGGGAACTCCGCGAGGTGGGCGTCCCCCTCGAACAGGGAGCCTCGCTGGCGCCGGGGTCCCCGGCCGGCTACCGGATCCCCGCCGGTGGATACGAGCTCCCCGAGATCACCCTCACCCCCGAACAGGCCGGGGTGCTGGCCGTGGCCTCCGAGGTGTGGCGCGAGGGCGAGCGGGCCGCCCGGGCCGACGGGGCTCTGGCCAAGCTCACTGCCGCGGGTATCGACCCGGTGCACGACGCCGGTGCGACCGTGACGGTGGAGGACCCGGCCGAACTCGCGGTTGCCGCCGTCGTCGCGGAGGCGGTCGCGGAGGGCCGGCTCCTCACGTTCTCGCACACCCCTGCAGGGGCGACGGCACCGAGCGCCCGGAGGATCGAACCGTGGTGGACCGGGTCCCGACAGGGACACTGGTACGTGGTCGGTCACGACCTCGATCGCGGCGAACCCCGCACCTTCCGCCTGGTGAGGGTCTCGGACGTCCGGGTGGGCCAGGCCGGCCGGACCGTCCCGGTTCCACGGACCTCCGAGGTGCTGGCGCTTCTCGACGACGCCATCTCCCGCCTGAACCCGGTGGTCGAGGCCACCGTGTGGGCGGCGGACGGCCACGCCGCCGAACTCCGTGCGATGGCCCGCGACGCCGCATCTGCCGACCGGTTCGGGCGTGGGGGAGCGGACCTGGAGGTGTGTGCTCCGCTCGGTGAGCTGGCGTCGATGGTGGCATCCCAGGGCGCCGACGCCGTGGCCCTCCGGCCCGCCGGACTCCGCGATCGAGTCCTGACGATCCTCTCCGCCGCCGAGGAGGCCGACCGATGACCTCCCGTGCCGTCCCACTGGCGACGCTGCTCAGCGTGGTCCCGTACTTCCACACCCGGGGCGCGGTGCGCGTGGACGAGGCCGCGCGGGATCTCGGCATGACGGAGCAACAACTGCGGGACGCGCTCTGGCAGCTGTGGTCCTGCGGTCTACCCGGCTACGGGCCGGGTGACCTCATCGACCTCGCCTTCTCCTCGGAGGACCTGGACGACGCCGAACTGGTCGAGGTGACGTTCACCGCCGGGATCGATCGTCCCGTCCGGCTCACCGCGGCCGAGGCCGTCACCCTGGAGACCGGACTCGCGATCTTCCTCGATCATCCCGAGGTGGTCGACCAGACCGCCCTGCGTGATCTGCTGCGGACCCTCCGGACCGCGGCCGGCGTCGAGGCCCGGGCGGAGGAGCCCTCCCGCCCCGACACCCCGCCGGACGCCGATGTGGTCCGCACCGCCGTCCACGACGGACGCGCACTGCGATTCGTCTACCACTCGGCCAGCTCGGACACCTCGACCACCAGAGTGGTCGATCCCGCTCGGCTCTCCGTGTCCGACGGGCACTCCTACGTCCACGGGGTCGACCGCGGGACCGGGCAGTGGAGGACCTTCCGCACCGACCGGATGAGCGGGGTCGAAGAGGTCGGACCGCGCCGGTCGCTCGGGCCGGAACCCCAGGACGGCGGGGCGGGCGTCCTCCTGGAACGCGCCGTCGTCCCCGCGGCGGCCGCGTGGTTCCTCGACGAGTTCGGGTTCCACGACGTGGTCCGGCGCCCGGACGGCGATCTCGACGTCTCGATCGCCTATCACGACCGGACGTGGCTGGTCAGGTTCCTGCTCGGACACGCCGACGTCGTGACGCCGTCCGACCCCGGACTGGCCGCGGAGATCGCCGACCGGGCCATCGCCGGGCTCGCGCTCTACGAGGCCCGCGACGACTCGGTGTCCTCGCCGTGAAAACCGCGTGAACCCGCTGGTCACCGCATTCGAAGGGGGGGACCGCGCCTCCGGCTGTCGGCGTGGGTGCGTTAGCATGGCCGTGTTGTCACACAATCGGAGGTAGACATGGGTGCGTTGAGCATCTGGCACTGGCTCATCGTTCTCGCGGTGGTGCTGCTCCTCTTCGGCTCCAAGAAGCTCCCCGACGCCGCTCGCGGCCTCGGGCGGTCGATGCGGATCTTCAAATCGGAGATCAAGGAGATGCAGAACGACGACAAGCCTGCCGAGCCGGAAGCGCTCACCCAGGCGGGTCAGCCGAACGCCGCGCAGTACGTCCAGCCGCAGGCGCACCCCACGCAGGCGCAGCATCAAGCTCAGGGCTACCCGCAGGCTCCGCAGCAGCCGTACCAGCAGCAGGGCCAGTCCCAGCAGCAGTACCAGCACCCGCCGCAGACGGGGCAGCAGTACCCGCAGACGCCGCAGCAGGGTCAGCAGCACCAGCAATCGCCACAGCACGTCGACCCCACCGGCCCGTACGACGGCGGAACCGGCACCCAGCGGTAGCAGGTATCCCCACAGATGACGCAGACAGGACCCCAGAAGACCGGCGCCACCCCCGGGGGCGGCGCCGGTCGGATGTTGTCCAGGCGCAAGCGCCGGCCCCGGAACCCCGACGGCACGATGCCGCTCATCGAGCACATCTACGAGCTGCGCAAGCGACTGCTCATCGCCCTCGCGGCGATCGTGGTGACGCTGGGCTTCGGGTTCTGGTGGTACGGCAGCGGATTCTTCGGCGTCCCCTCGCTGGGTGAGATCCTCACCGGCCCCTACTGCGACATCCCACCCGGCGCACGCCTACAACTGGGTGACGCGGACGACCAGTGTCGGCTCCTCGCGACCGGCCCCTTCGAGCAGTTCATGCTCCGTCTCAAGGTGGCCGCCACCGCCGGGATCGTGTTGGCCAGCCCGGTCTGGCTCTACCAGCTGTGGGCCTTCATCACGCCGGGCCTGCACAAGAACGAGAAGCGCTACGGAATCGCGTTCACCGTACTCGCCGCCATCCTGTTCATCGGCGGGGCGGTCCTGGCCTACGTCGTGATCGTCTTCGCCCTCGAGTTCCTGCTCTCCATCGGCGACAACGTCCAGACCACGGCCCTGTCGGGCACGCAGTACTTCTCCTTCCTCATCCAGCTGATCCTCATCTTCGGGGTGAGCTTCGAGATCCCGCTGCTCATCGCGATGCTCAACGTCGCCGGTGTACTCAGGTACGAGGTGCTCGCCAGGTCGCGGCGCGGGATCATCATGGGGATCTTCGTCTTCGCCGCCGTCGCCTCGCCCGGTCAGGATCCGTTCTCGATGCTGGCGCTCGCCGCGGCGGTGTGCGTGTTGGTGGAAATGTCCATCCAGTTCGCCCGCATCCACGACAAGCGCAAGAGCAGGGCCCGCGAGGAATGGCTCGACGTCGACGACGAGTCCGCCTTACCGCTGGGTCCGTCCGAGCGCCTCGACGGTTCCGGGGAGGTCCGTTCCACCGGCCCGCTCGCCGCGCCCGAGCCGGTCAGCGGTGCACGGCCCCTCCAGGCACCCTCGGGTGGGGCGATGTATGACGACACGCTCTGAGCCGCACGACGCGGGCTCCCTGCTCGAGTCGTTCCTCCAGACGGAGGGTTTCGATCCGGACCCGTTCCAGATCGAGGCCTTCTCCGCGCTCGACGCCGGCCGCAATCTCCTCGTCTCGGCGCCCACCGGGTCGGGCAAGACGCTCATCGGGGAGTACGCGGCCCACCGGGCCCTTGCCGGCGGCGGCCGGTGCTTCTACACCACGCCCGTCAAGGCACTGAGCAACCAGAAGTTCCGTCAGTTCCGGCACCGCTTCGGGCCCGAGAACGTGGGGTTGCTCACCGGGGATCACTCCATCGACGCCGACGCCCCGGTGGTGGTGATGACCACCGAGGTCCTGCGGAACATGATCTACTCCGGGTCCTCCGCCCTGCACGACCTGGACTGCGTGGTGATGGACGAGATCCACTACCTCGGGGACCGGTCGCGAGGCGTGGTCTGGGAGGAGATCATCCTGACCCTCGACCCGTTGGTCCGACTCGTGGGCCTGTCGGCGACGTTGAGCAACACCGAGGAACTCGGGGACTGGATCACCGAGATCCGCGGCGACACCGCGGTGGTGCTCTCCGACGTGAGGCCCGTTCCCCTCGCGCACATGCTCTACACGGACGGTGACCTGGTCCCCGTCCGGGCCGCCGCCGACCATCGACGGCGCAGCCGGGGCGGGTATCACGACGAACGGGTGGCGGCCCGACCCCGGGCCCAGTGGGCGCGACGTCAGGACGTGATCGAGAAGCTCGACGACGACCATCTGCTGCCCGCGATCTACTTCGTGTTCTCCCGGGCCGGGTGCGACGGAGCGGTCTCCCAGATGCGCCGGGCCCGGTTGCGGCTGACCACGGGGGAGGAGTCGCGACGGATCGCCGCGCACGTCGACGCCGCGTGTGCGCAGGTTCCCCGGCACGACCTGGACGCCCTCGACTTCGCCGCCTTCAGGGCCGGACTGATCAGTGGCATCGCCGCCCACCACGCGGGCATGCTCCCGCTGTTCCGGACCGTCGTGGAGGAGTTGTTCTCGGCCGGTCTGATCAAGGTCGTGTTCGCCACGGAGACCCTCGCCCTGGGCATCCACATGCCGGCCCGGGCGGTCGTCCTGGAGAAGACCACCAAGTTCAACGGCGACACCCATGCGATGCTCACCTCCGCCGAGTACTCCCAGATCACCGGCCGCGCCGGCAGGAGGGGGATCGACACCAAGGGCACCGCGGTGGTGCTGGACCAACAGGATCTCGACCTGGACGCGCTGTCCGCTCTCGTGGACACCCCACGCTTCCCCCTGCTCAGTGCGTTCACCCCGGACTACTCCATGGCCGTCAACCTCGTGGAACAACTCGGCGTGGCGGAGGCGACATCCCTCATCGGCAGGTCGTTCGCCCAGTTCCAGACCGACCGCACGCTGGTGTCCCGGTCACGGGCGGTCGAACGCAGGACGGACGAGCGGGACCGGATCCGTGCGGACCTGGAGGAGGCCGGCGGCGACTCCCAGCTCGACGAGTACATGTCGCTGCGCGCGGACCTGAGTCGGCTCGAGAAATCCACCGAGAAGGCCACCCGCGACGACCGGCTGGAATCCGTGCGCGCGGCGATGCTCAAGCAGACCGCGGGTTCCGTGATCACCGTCGGCCGCAAGCGGTTCGGCATGGTCGCCACGGTGCTCCAGGTGCGCACCGACATCCCCTCCGACCCGGCCCTGTTGTGTCTGACCGATTCCGGCTGGACCGGCTGGCTGCGCCAGCAGGACTTCGCGGCGCCCCCCGTGCCGGTGGGGAGGGTCGACCTGCCACGCGGTCGCCGGAAACTCGACGGACGGGCCAAACGGGCACTCGTCCAGCGGATGGAGGGGCTGCGCGGCAAGGCCAGAGGCCGGATGAAGAACGCCGGGGGCAAGTCCGTCCGAAAGGACCCGCGACTCGCGGCCACGCGCCGGGCCCTGCGCCAGCACCCCCTGCACGAGGATCCCCGGATCGACAGGCTGGCCCGTCTCCACGAACGCTGGGCACGAGCCGCGGCGGACGTGGACACGCTCACCGCGGAGGTGGAGGAGGATTCCGACTCCCTGGCCCGCCGGTTCCGCAGGATCGTCGACCTGCTCGACCACCTCGGCTACCTGGAGAAGCACGAGGGGGAGGTCCGTGCCACGGAGGCCGGCCGCCTACTGGCGGGCATCCACACCGAGCAGGACCTGTTCGTGGCGGAGTGTCTCCGGCGCGGGGTGTGGTCAGGGCTCGACCCGGCGGGGCTGGCCGCGGTGATCACCACCGTCGTGGCCCACCCCCGTAGCGAGTCGGCGGTCCGCGAGCCCTCCGACGAGCTGCTGCGCGCCGCCCTCGCCGAGACCGACCGCGTCGCCGCGGACGTCACGGCGGCCGAGAAGTCCCACCAGTTGCCGCCGACCCCCGATCTCGATGCCGGACTCGCCCCGGTCCTGCACCACTGGGTGTCGGGCGGTGCGCTCTCGTCGATCCTCGCCGCGTCCTGGCAGGAGGGCGTGGAACTCACCGCCG
>NZ_JAALDW010000220.1:0-1721 GCF_014145055.1 Dietzia sp. DQ11-38-2 | reverse complement strand
TCGTCGTGGACGTCCTGGCCCAGGTCGGACAGGTCGCGGAGCCCGAACTGGCGCGCACGGCGCGATCGGCCGTGGGGTCACTGCGTCGCGGCGTCGTCCTCGACCACATGGCCTGATCAGGCCGGGTCGAGCACCGAGGCGGCCTTCTCCAGACGTCCGATCGCTCGGCTCTGCCCGGTCGCCTCTCCCAGGAGATCCAACTTCTCGCGGTCCACGGGTCCTCGCCGACCGTCGGCATCCCCCTCGAACTCCGTCTCGACACCCCGCGTCCGGAGCCGGACCACCCCGCGGGCGGCGGTCAGATAGTCGGCGGCCTCGAGGACCGCCCTGCGATGCCGCGCGGCGAGGCCCGACCCCTCGTCCTCGGCGGCCGCCACGATGCCGTCGAGGTCTCCGTACTCCCGCAAGAGGGAGGCCGCGGTCTTGGTGCCGATACCCGCCACCCCCGGCAGACCGTCAGAGGCGTCACCGACCAGCACCGCGTAGTCCGCGTACACCCGCGCATCGTCGCCGGCGGGCAGGTCGAATCGCTCCGCGACGACCTCCGGGGTGTACGCGAGGCGCTTTCTCATCCCCGCCCCCACGTACACGACCGTGGTGGTCGCGGACGCCAGCTGGAACAGGTCTCGATCTCCGGTCACCACCAGCACCTCACGGTCGCGGGCGGCGAGCTCCGCCAGAACGTCGTCGGCCTCCGCGTCGGAAGCGGACGCCTGCGTGATGCCGGCCGCTGTGAGGATCTGCTGTATCGCACCGACCTGGGGGTGGAGTGAGGCGGGCGCGTCCTCACCGCCGTCGTCGCCGACCCGGTGGGCCTTGTACGAGGGCAGCAGCTCGACGCGCCAGTCGGGGCGCCACTCTCGGTCGAGGGCGACCACCAGGCCCGTCGGCGAGTACTCCTCGAGCAGTACCGACACCATGTCGCAGAACCCGCGCACCGCGTTGGCCGGTGCACCGTCCGGCCCGGTGATCTTCTCCGGTACCGAGTGGAACGCGCGGAACCACAGGCCGGCGCTGTCGAGAACCATGAGCGGGCCCTGGGACACCGCGCCTCCTCCGGTCGGGATCGGGCCGGGTGTCGGCCCGGCGCCAGGATAGTCGCCCCGTGCACCGTCGCCAGCGGTTCACGGCATCGACACGACCGGGCGGCGGCGAACCGGAAGACCCTAGGGTGGGGGGATGAGCACCGACTCCCCGGACCTCCACGCCCGACGACTCACGGCCGTGTGCGACCGCGCGCGGGAGATCGGCATCGACCACGTGGTGGTGTACTCCGGAGAGGACATGGCCTACCTCACCGGTGAACGCATGGACTCCCACGAGCGCCTCACGGCGATGGTCGTCCCCGTCGGCGGCGGGGTGCCCCTCCTCGTCGTCCCGGCCCTCGAGCTCACCGACGCCGTCCGCGCGGCAGCCGACCGGGTGGGTGCGGACCTGCACCCCTGGGCTGACGGAACGGATGCGGTGCCGCTCGTGGCGGGCACGGTGTCCGGCCGCGTCGCCGTGTCCACCGCGATGCCTGCCCTCCACCTCGTGCCGCTCCAGCTGGGCGTCGACGGCGAGGTGGTCCTCGCCTCGGAGGTGATCGACCACGTGCGGGCCGTCAAGACCCCTTCAGAGATCGACCAGCTCGCCGAGGCCGCCCGTCGCATCGACGCGGTCCACGCCCGGATGGGTGAGTTCCTCGTGGTCGGCCGCACCGAAGCGCAGGTGGGTGAGCT
>NZ_JAALDW010000219.1:0-9834 GCF_014145055.1 Dietzia sp. DQ11-38-2 | reverse complement strand
CCGATCGGCGCCGCCGCGGCGGTGACCTGGCTCAGGACGCGGAGCGGTGGGGCCGTCCTCGGCGCGGTGGACGCGGCGGCCACCATGAGCATGGCCGGGCCGTTCCGTCACGCCACGGTGGGAGCCCAGGTCCGCAACGTCTGGGCCGGGGGAGGAGCGGTGCTGGGATTCCTCGCCTCCGACGCCGCCGCAGCCGGCCTCCGCGGAGACGCCGTCACGCTGTTCGACGTCTTCGGTTCGACCTACGGGCAGAGCGTCGATCCCGCAGAGCTGGCATCCGAGCGCGACTCATGGGCCATCATCGACGGTTACCACAAACGGTACGCCGCCTGTCAGTACACCCACGCGGCCCTCGAGTGCGCGCTGGAGATCACCGGCGGAGCGCCGCTTCCGTCCCCCGACGAGGTGGCGGCGATCGAGGTGGCCACCCATCCGCTGGCGATGGCCCTCGACGACCGCGCCCCGACCACGGCCCTGGGTGGCAAGTTCTCCGTTCCGCACGTCGTCGCGGCGGTCCTGGCGTCCGGGTCCGGTGACGCCCGCGTCTTCGCCTCCGGCGGTCTGGGCGACCCCACTGTCGCGGCACTGCGTGATCTAGTCCAGCTGACGCCGTACGACCCCCTGCCGGAACCGCCCCACGACCGTCCCGCCAGGGTGACGGTCCGATACACCGACGGGTCGCGGCGAGACGCCGAATGCCTCAGCGCCGTCGGCGGTCCGGACAGGCCATTGGGCGAGGCCGAGGTGCTACAGAAGGCGGCGGACCTCACGTCCAGGCACCTTCCCGACTTCGCCGGCGTCGCCGCGCAGATCGTCAACGGCGAGGTGGCGGGGAACGCACCGTGGTCAGCAGTCTTGACCTCACTCCTCCCGGAGGCCTGTCGATGAACTCGAACGTGAATCCTGTGCTCGACGGCGGACTGACGCTGTCGGAGAAGCTGGTGGCAGCGGCCGCGGAGGCGATGACCTCGGTCCCCGACCCCGTCCTGGCGTCCGCCAGGCTCCATCTGCTCGACAGCCTGGGCGTCGGGATCCTGGGATCCGTCAGCGGTCCTGTCAGGACAGTCACCAGCATCGCCGACTCGTCCGGTCACGGCCCCTGCACCGTACTCGGACGACAGGACGGCGCACCGGCCCCGGTCGCGGCTCTGGCCAACGGTGCCCTCATCCACTCCCTGGAGTTCGACGACACCCACGTCGCCTCGGTGATGCACGGGAGTTCGACCCTGACGTCGGCGGCGCTGGCCGCGGCCGAGTCCAGTGGCGCGGACGGCGACCGGATGACCGCCGCCTATGCCGTCGGGTGGGAGGTCCTCATCCGGATGGGCCTGGCCAGCCCGGGAACCCTGCAGTCCCGCGGCTTCCAGACCACGAGCGCCGCCGGCCCGTTCGCCGCCGCACTGGTGTCGATCCTGATCCGAGGGGACACGGATAACGGCGCCGACGCCCTAGGCATCGCCGGCAGCCAACCCGGCGGAACGTTCGCCTTCCTCGCGGAGGGGGCGACGGTCAAGGCCGCACAGCCGGCGTGGGCCGCACATTCGGGACTGTGGGCGGCGGAGCTCGCCCGGGCGGGGATCACCGGGCCGTCGAGAGTTCTCGACGGCGACCACGGCTTCTACACCTTGTTCGCGGACGATCCCGAGGCGCCGGCCAGGCTCGACGTGTTGTTGGGCGACCTCGGTGACAAATGGCATCTCCCGGACGCCGCGTACAAGCTGATCCCGTGTTGTCACTTCATCCATCCGTTCGTGGAGGCCGTCGAACAGTTACTCGAGGAGGGCCTCCGGCCGGCCGACATCGACAGTCTCCATTGTCACGTCCCCACCGGGGCCGCACCGGTGATCGCCGAACCGTGGGGTGCCAGACAGTCACCCCCGAGCGGACACGACGCGCGGTGGAGCCTCCCGTACGTCCTCGCGGCTCGGTTGGTGGACGGCGAGGTCAGGAACTCCCTGTTCACCGACCCGATCGGTGGGCAGCGGGCGGCCGTTGCCGGCCGGATGACCTACGAACTCTGGGACGATTCCGGGTTCCCCGCCCGGTACCCGGCTCGTGTCGACGCGCGGACCACAGACGGTCGCGTGCTCACCACAACGGTCCGCGATGTCCTCGGAGGGGCCGGGCGACCGGTCCCCGAAGAGGCGATCCGCGCGAAGGCCGACCGGAACCTGCGTCTGGCGGGCTGGACGGCGGACGAGGCCGCGGGGTTGATCGAACTGCTCGTGGACACCCCGTCCCTCGATCTCCCCGCGCTGAGCGCCCGGTTACGGGGGGCGGACGGGGCCGGCCACCGGTAGCCGTCCACGCAGCGTCGCCCGGCCTCGTCGTCCAGTCGAGTAACGCTCATGAATCCGCGAGATCCGTGGTAACCATTGGCGTAGTCACGGGGGTCTTCCCCGGTCGAGGGCCAGAGCGTCAGGAATCCCACCGATGTCCACGTCTGTCATTAGCTTCGGGTCAGTATCAGGGCGGGGCGCACTACGGGTGGGCGTCGTGGCGCTCGTCGTCGCGGCGGGTCTCTGGCCTGCGATGCCCGCGGCGTATGCCGCTCCGGCGGACCCGATTGTGGACAGCAGCGGTGTCACCGTCCCCGGGTGCACCCTGCCCTATGTCCAAGGCGTGAACGCCAGTTGCTTCGGTGCGGACCTGAGTGGCTACGACCTCTCCACCCCACCGTTCGTCGACGTGCTCTGGGTGAGTGGAGAATTCGAACGCGTGAACATGGAGGGGCGCGCATTCCCCGTAGGCACCGATTTCTCCGGTGCTGATCTGGCTGCCGCGAATCTGCGATCGGTCTCCGCCGTCGGCGCGTACTTCAACAATGCCGGTATGCAGATGCTGGACGCGACGGGTGCAGTCCTCACCGGCGCCCGGTTGTGGCAGACCAATGCACGGGACGCGACATTCGCTGACGCGGATCTGACCAACGCGCAGTTCAACATGGCCGACCTGACGGGTGCGGACTTCACGGGCGCGGATCTGACGGGTGCGAGGATCTACGCCGATGTCACAGGCGCGATCTTCACCGACGCCATCGGGGTTGACCTGGCTGGTTCCACCGGGACGCCGCTCGCAGGCCCTCCCGGGTACACGCCTCCGCCCCCGGCGCCGGACAGCGGACCGATTGCACTGGCAGCAACGGCGGAGAAGGGGTACGCCGCGTGGTCGCTGAAGACCACCTGGACGAACAAGTCCAGCACCTCATCGTTCGAGTGCTCCTTCGAAGCCCGCCCGACCGACGCGGAGGGCAACTACACCGGCCTCGCCCCGTATCCGGGGCCGACCGTCACCGTCTCGCCGAACAGTTCGGTCGAGTTGGTGCAGAACGCGGGGGTCGGTCCGCTCGGTATCGAGTGGCAGTGTGAAGGCGGGGACGGGACCACGGACAGTCGGTTGTTGGCCACGACCTACTACCTGGGGCTCGTGCCACCCACCCAGGTGACGATTCCTGAGCCCGGCCCCGATCTCTCCAAGCCGCCGCCCGTGGGTCCGGAACCCGGATCCGGATCGTCGGTTCTGGCACTGTTCGGACGCAGCTAGGTTGGAGAATGCGTGCTCCCCGGAGGGGTTCGACGGAGATCTTCGTTGCCTCACACCAGCCGATAACGTCGGAGTGAGCTGCGGCGTAGTGGTGCCCCCGGTCGGACTCGAACCGACACTGGACGGGTTTTGAATCCGTTGCCTCTGCCAATTGGGCTACGGGGGCGATCGCGGCGAGCCGCTGGTGGAGGAGTCTAACCGACGACCGGTGAGCGGCTGTCCGACGCCCGCCCTAGAGTGGCCGTGTGAGCACCACGAGCCAGACCGCCGAAGCCAGTTCCGCCGCCACGACCGCGTCCAGCGACGCCTCCGAGGCGCAGGGCCCCACCCGTCTGTTGCTCCTCGACGGGCACTCGCTGGCGTTCCGTGCGTTCTACGCCCTTCCTGCAGAGAACTTCTCCACGGCCTCCGGGCAGCACACCAACGCGGTCTACGGCTTCCTGTCGATGGTCGCCAACCTGGTCACCACAGAGGAACCCACCCACCTGGCGGTGGCGTTCGACGTCTCCAGGGCGACCCTGCATCGGACGGCCGAGTACCCGGAGTACAAGTCCACGCGTTCGACGGCTCCCGAGGAGTTCAAGGGACAGGTCGAGTTGATCCAGGAGGCGCTGGTGGCACTCGGGGTCCGCACGCTGTCCCTGGAAGGGCACGAGGCCGATGACATCATCGCGACCCTGGCCACCCAGGCGACCGGTGCCGAGACGCTCATCTGCACCGGTGACCGCGACGCGCTGCAGCTGGTCTCCGAGGAGGTGACCGTGCTCTACCCGGTCAAGGGGGTCTCGGAGCTCGCCCGATTCACCCCGGACGCGGTGGAGGCCAAGTACGGGGTGACCCCCGCGCAGTACCCCGATGTCGCCGCGCTGCGCGGCGACACCTCCGACAACCTCCCCGGTGTGCCCAAGGTGGGCGACAAGACAGCGGCGAAGTGGATCGTCCAGTACGGCAGCCTGTCGGAACTCATCGCGCACGCAGATGAGGTCAAGGGCAAAGTGGGGGAGAGCTTCCGCGAACACCTCCCGCAGGTGCAGCTCAACCGTCGCATCACCGAACTGACCCGGGACCTCGACCTCGGCGTTCAGTTGGATGAACTCACCCGGCGTCTGCCCGAGCGGGCGGACGTCAACGCCCTGTTCGACCGGCTGGAGTTCGGCCCCCAGGCCCGAGACCGCTTCCTCTCGGCGTTCCTCCCGGAGGGCGCACCCGAGCCGGTGTCGGAGATCGAACTCGAGCAGGCCGCGGTCCTCCGCGCGGGTGAGGTCTCGGACTGGCTCGCCGCGCACGCGCCGGCCGGCAGCCGGCACGGCCTCGTCGTCGTCGGGCCATCCCGACCGGGCGCGGGGGACGCGCAGTCGGTCACCGTGGCCGCGGCGGACGGGGCATCCGGTCACATCGACCTCGGACGCATCGACGCAGGTGACGAGCAGGCTCTACAGGCGTGGCTGGAAGACGACGCGGTGTTCAAGGCGGTCCACGACGCGAAGGCCGCCACCCACGCCCTCATGGGCCGGAACCTCCGCTTGGCCGGTGTCACGCTGGATGTCGCTCTCGCGGCCTACCTCGTCCGTCCCGGTCAGCGTAGTTACGGGCTGGCGGAGTTGTTCCAGCGCCACCTGCAGCGCGAATTACCCGAGCCGGAGGCGGCGGAGAAGCAGCTGTCGCTCCTGGACGAGGTCGATGAGTCCGAGGCAGAGCAACAGGCGGCCAACTCGGCCGCCACCCGGGCCCGCGCCGTCATCGACCTCGCCGAGCGTCTGGATGTGGAGCTGGAGCAGGTCCACGGGGCGCAGCTGCTCGCGGACATGGAACTGCCGCTCGTTCCCGTCCTCGCCAGGATGGAGGCGAAAGGCATCGCCGTCGACGCGGCGGCCCTCGACGACCTGCGTGACGGGTTCGCCGACCGGGGGCGTGGTGCGGCAGAAGCGGCCTACGCCGCGATCGGCGGTGAGCAGATCAACCTCGGGTCGCCCAAGCAACTCCAGGTGGTGCTGTTCGACACCCTCGGTATGCCCAAGACCAAGAAGACCAAGACGGGGTACACCACCGACGCCAAAGCGCTCGAGGAGCTGCTGGCCAAGGAGACAGGGGACACCCCCGGGCGGGCCTTTCTGGAAGCGTTGCTCCTGCACCGCGAGGCGACCAAGATGCGCACCACGGTCGAGGGTCTGATCAAGACCATCGGGGACGACGGGCGCATCCACACCACCTTCAACCAGACGGTCGCCGCCACCGGACGACTGTCGTCTACCGACCCGAACCTGCAGAACATTCCCGTCCGCACCGAGGATGGTCGACGGATCCGGAAGTCGTTCGTCGTGGGTGAGGGTTTCGACTGCATCCTCACCGCCGACTACAGCCAGATCGAGATGCGCGTGATGGCCCACCTCTCGGGCGACGAGGGCCTGATCGAGGCGTTCCGGACCGGCGAGGACCTGCACTCCTTCGTCGGTTCCCGGGCGTTCGGAGTACCCATTGACCAGGTCACCCCCGAGCTCCGGCGCCGGGTCAAGGCCATGAGCTACGGGCTCGCCTACGGGCTCAGCGCCTTCGGGCTGGCCGCGCAGCTCGGGATCAGCCAGACCGAGGCCCGCGAGCAGATGGACGCCTACTTCTCCCGCTTCGGAGGTGTCCGCGACTATCTGCATGCGGTGGTGGACCAGGCCCGTCGTGACGGCTACACCGAGACCCTCTTCGGCCGCCGGCGCTATCTGCCCGAGCTCAACTCCGACAACCGGCTCAAGCGAGAGAACGCCGAGCGCGCCGCCCTCAACGCCCCCATCCAGGGCACCGCCGCGGACATCATCAAGGCGGCGATGCTCAAGGTGGACGCCGACCTCCACGAGCGGGGGCTCCAGAGCCGGCTGTTGCTCCAGGTCCACGACGAACTGGTCCTCGAGGTGGCGAAGGGCGAGCTCGAGGAGGTCCGTGGCCTCGTCGTCGACCGGATGTACTCCGCTATCGAACTCAACGTACCGCTGGACGTCTCCACCGGCACGGGGCCCGACTGGGATTCCGCTGCCCACTGAGTAACCAGTGGGTAACCAGTGACGCCGAAAGCGGGCGGTTCGTTTTGTGGTGCCCGGAGTATGCCCTAGGTTCATTGCAGATTCGGCTACCCGACGCCTGAAAGGGCACGCACATGACCCTCACCTCTCGGCGCGGCCTCCGTGCCGCACTGGCACTGACCGCCACCGCGGCCCTCGCGCTCACCGGCTGCACCACCAACACTGAGGGTCCCGAGGACTCGGGAGAGCCGAGGCAGGAGGTCTCGCTCGAGACGGACGACGAGATCGCCGCCCTCGTACCGGCCGAGATCCGCGAGAAGGGCGTGCTGGTGATCGGCACCAACCCGCCGTACGCCCCCAACGAGTTCAAGAACGAGCGAGGGGAGATCGTCGGTTTCGACATCGATGTGATGACCGCCGCCGCCCAGCTCATGGGACTTCGCGCGGAGTTCCGCGAGTCGGACTTCGAGAAGATCATCCCCGCGATCGAGGGCGGCACCATGGACATGGGTGCTTCCTCGTTCACGGTCAACGACGAGCGACTGCAGACCGTCGACTTCGTCACCTACTTCGAGGCCGGTATCCAGTGGGCGTCGGCGGCCGGTAACGACGTGGACCCCGACGATGCCTGCGGACTGAGCGTGGCCGTCCAGCGCACCACGGTCTCCGACCAGGAAGACGTGCCCGCCCGCAGCGAGGCGTGCGTCGCCGCCGGCGATCCGCCGATCGAGAAGGTCCAGTTCGACTCGCAGGACGAGGCCTCCACCGCCGTGGCGCTCGGCAAGGTCGACGCCATGTCCGCCGACTCCCCGATCTCGGCGTACGCGGTCAAGCAGTCCGAGGGCAAGATGCAGCTGGCCGGTGACGTCTTCGACTCCGCCCCCTACGGCTGGCCTGTGCGCAAGGGGTCCGAACTGGCCGCCGCTCTCGAAGCCGCAGCGGACAAGCTCATCGAGACCGGAGACTTCGAGAGGCTCGCCCAGAACTGGGGCCTCGAGGACGGGTTGATCGACGACGCCGAGATCCGGAAGGGCTGAGTGACCGGTCGGTGAGCACCGCGCACAACGGCGCCTCCGCGCCCCGGGCTGACGCGCCCGACCCCATCGAGGCGGTGCCGCTCCGGCACCCGTGGCGCTGGGTGTCGGCGACGATCGTCCTGGCCCTGGTGTTCCTGTTCGTCTGGGGCGCCGCGACCAACCCCGCCTATGGCTGGGGCACCTACGGCCGCTACCTCTTCGACACCAGGTTCGGCATGGCGGTGTTCTACACCATCGCGCTGACGGTGCTGTCGATGATCCTCGCCGTCATCCTGGGGGTCATCCTCTCGGTCATGCGGATGAGCAGCAACCCCGTGCTCAAGGCCGTGGCCTGGGTGTACCTGTGGATCTTCCGCGGGACCCCGATCTACGTCCAGCTGCTGTTCTGGGGCCTGATCTTCACGCTGTACCGGCAGGTGCAGTTCGGCATCCCCTTCACCGACTTCCAGATCGTCCGCTTCGACGACACGATGGTGTTGTACTCCGCGTTCTGGCTCGCGGTGGTGGGTCTGGCCATGAACGAGGCCGCCTACATGGCCGAGATCGTGCGGGCGGGGATCTCGTCCGTTCCGGAGGGCCAGGCCGAGGCCTCCACCGCGCTCGGCATGTCGTGGGGGCAGACCATGCGCCGGACCATCCTGCCGCAGGCCATGCGCGTGATCATCCCGCCCACCGGGAACGAGCTGATCTCGATGCTCAAGACCACCTCGCTCGTCGTGGCGATCCCGTTCTCCGGTGAGCTCTACGGTCAGGCCCGCGACATCTCCGGGGTCAACTTCCAACCGATCCCGTTGCTCCTCGTGGCGGCCACCTGGTACCTGGTGATCACCAGCGTGCTCATGGTGGGCCAGCACTTCCTCGAGAAGAAGTTCTCCCGCGGTTCCACCCGTCAACTCACGGCCAAACAGCTGCGCGCGCTGGCCGAGGCGGACGGACTCACCCCCTCAGGGCTCGCCGCGGCCAGGGGTACCGATCAGTCGGGAGGAATGCCATGACCCCGATGGTCAGGGCCGAGCAGGTCTGCAAGAGCTTCGGCTCACTGAGGGTGCTCAAGGGCATCGACATCGAGGTGGCGGCCGGGGAGGTGCTGTGCCTCGTCGGTCCGTCCGGATCCGGCAAGTCCACCTTCCTCCGGTGCATCAACCACCTCGAGCGCGTCGACGCGGGTCGGCTCTACGTCGACGGCGACCTGGTGGGGTACCGGGAGAAGGGCGGCAAGCTCTACGAGATCTCGCCGAGGCACGCGGCCAGGCAGCGCCGCGACATCGGGATGGTGTTCCAACACTTCAACCTGTTCCTGCACCGCACGGCCCTCGAGAACATCATCGAGGCCCCGATGCTCGTCAAGGGTGAATCCCGTGCGGAAGCGACGGAGCGGGCACGGGCCCTGCTCGACACGGTCGGGCTCGCGGCGAAGGCGGACGCCTATCCGGCGCAGCTGTCCGGTGGGCAGCAGCAGCGGGTGGCGATCGCCCGGGCGCTGGCGATGGAGCCCAAGCTCATGCTGTTCGACGAGCCCACCTCGGCCCTGGACCCCGAGCTGGTGGGTGAGGTCCTAGGCGTCATGCGGGACCTGGCCGGCGCGGGCATGACGATGATCGTGGTCACCCACGAGATGGGCTTCGCCCGGGAGGTGGCCGATACGGTCGCCTTCATGGACGACGGGGCGGTGGTCGAGGCCGGGCGTCCGTCCGATGTGCTCGGGGCACCCCGGCATCAGCGGACCAGGGACTTCCTGTCGAAGATCCTGTAGTCGGCGATCAGCCGAGGGTGGCCACGAAGATCGCGGTCCCGGGGAACACGCCGCCGCGCAGCGGGCTCCACTGCCCCCACTCCCGGTCCAGCCACTCCGGCCACTCGGGCTCGATCAGGTCCCGGACCACGAAACCGGCGCCGACCAGTTCGCGGATCCGGTCTCCCATCGTGCGGTGGTGTTCGACGTAGGTCAGATCGCCCTGCTCGTCGTATTCGGTGTACGGCGTGCGGTCGAAGTAGGGGAACGCGGCCACCAGTCCCTCGGGGCCCGGATCGTCCCGGAAGATCCACCGCATCGGGTGGTTGACGGAGAAGACGAACCGTCCGCCGGGGCGGAGCACGCGGGCCGCCTCCGCCATGACCCCGGCGGTGTCCGCGACGAAGGGGATGGCCCCGAACGCGGAGAACGCGACGTCGAAGCTGTCGGCGGCGAAAGGTAGGCGGCGGGCGTCGGCCTGGATCAGGGGCACCCGGGCCGCCGGGCCGGTCGA
>NZ_JAALDW010000218.1:4953-12978 GCF_014145055.1 Dietzia sp. DQ11-38-2 | reverse complement strand
CGTCTCGTCGACGGCGGCGGGTGCCTGATCTGGTTCCGACACGGCGCCGGACTCGCCGATGGTGACGGCGGACCGACCGGTCGCCCGGGCTCGCGGTCCCCCGGCGTACTGGGAAAGGATCTGCAGGCTCATGGTGGTACCTTATCGCCTCCGCTCCCCTCGACCGCCTGCCGCTCCCGGGGAGCTGCCATATGGCTCGGCGACATCCGGGCTGCGCCGCCCCCGGCCGCCCCGGATACTGGGAGCATGCGTGCGATCCGGATCTCAGAACACGGTGGCCCCGACGTCCTACGGCCGGTCGAGGTTGAGACGCCCTCGCCGGGTCCGGGAGAGGTACTCGTCCGGACCACCGCCGTCGGCGTCAACTTCATCGACACCTATTTCCGGGAGGGCGTCTACCAGGCTTCGTTGCCGTATATCCCGGGAAGCGAAGGGGCCGGGATCGTCGAGTCGGTCGGCGAGGGCACGCCCGACCTCGTGGCCGGGGACCGGGTGGCGTGGTGTCAGATCCCCGGTTCCTACGCCCAGTACGTGGTGGGTCCGGCCGACGCGCTGGTCACGGTCCCCGATGAGGTGCCCGACGGTGTCGCCGCGTCGATGCTGCTCCAGGGACTCACGGCCCATTACCTGATCACCGACACCCATCGTGCGCACGGCGGGGACACCGTCTTGATCACCGCCGGCGCCGGAGGAGTGGGTCAGCTCCTCATCCAGATGGCGGTGGCGCGGGGGTACCAGGTGATCACCACCACCTCGACCGAGTCGAAAGCCCAGATCTGCAGGGATCTGGGGGCGCACCGGGTGCTGCTCTATCCGGAGGCCACGCCCGAGAGGATCCGCGAACTGTCCGGCGGTGGTGTGGAGGTGGTGTTCGACGGGGTCGGGCGGGACACCTTCGACATGAGTCTGGCGTCACTCGCGCGACGCGGAACCCTGGTCCTGTTCGGCGCGGCGAGCGGTCCGGTACCCCCGGTGGATCCGCAGCGGCTCAACGCGGCCGGCTCGGTGTTCCTGACCCGACCCTCGCTCGGAGACTTCATCGCGACCACGGAGGAGTACCGCGAACGCGCGGCGGAGGTGATGGAGGGTCTGGTGGGCGGTTCGCTCGTCCTGGAGGTCGGTGCGACCTTCGGGCTCACCGAGGCGGCGCAGGCACACCGCGCCCTGCAGGCCCGGCGCACCACGGGGTCGATCACGCTCGACCCCTCACGGTGACGGGCAGACGACCTCTGCCGGCGACGGTCAGAACAGTGCGAACGCGCCCGACAGGGTCTCGAGGCCCAGAACCGCGTCGACGGACAGGGCCACGAAGACCGCGGCCAGGTAGTTGTTCGACAGGATGAACAGCTTGAGGGGTTTGACCTCGACACCTCGACGGACACCGGCCTCGAGGCGGTGCGCCATCACGATGAACCACACTCCGAAGCCGACCGCGCCCACCGCGTAGATCCACCCCGCTGCGGGAATCAGTGCGAAGGTGCACAGAACGGTGGCCCAGGTGTAGAGGGTGATCCGCCGGGTGACGCCTTCGGCCGACATCACCACGGGCAGCATCGGTACGCCGGCCGCCTTGTAGTCCTCCTTGTACCGCATCGCGAGAGCCCAGGTGTGGGGCGGGGTCCAGAAGAAGATGATGAGGAACAGGACGATCGCCTGCCACCAGTTGTGCGGCTGGCCCTCGGGGAGGTGGTCGGTGATCACCGCCCAGGACACGAGCACGGGCATGCAGCCGGCGGCGCCACCCCACACCACGTTCTGGGCGGTGCGTCGCTTGAGGACCATCGTGTAGACGAAGACGTAGAAGCAGATCGTGGCCAGGATGAACGCGGCGGCCAGCCAGCTCTGCGCCAGGAGACCCAGCCAGAGCATGCTGGACGCGCCGAGCACCAGACCGAAGACCAGCGCGGCTCGTGGGGTCACGGCGTGGCGGGCCAGGGGGCGCCGCTCGGTCCGCTTCATGACCTTGTCGATATCGGCGTCGACCACCATGTTGAGGGTGTTGGCGCTGGCGGCGCCCAGCCACCCGCCGACCAGTGTCAGCAACACGAGTCCTAGGTGGACCTGCCCGCGGTCGGCCTGCAACATCGCGGGGATGGCGGCGACCAGGAGCAACTCGATGACGCGCGGTTTGGTGAGGGCGATGTACGACATCACCACATCGGCTGCGCGGGCGCTCCCGCTCGCCGGAGCCGGCCGCCCCGAGGACTCTGGAGGGGAGACGGACGGCCCCCCACTCCGGGTCGGGGTGGAATCGTGCACCGGAACTCCTCGCAGCAGATGTCAACGCACTACCCGGCCGATACTACGTCCCCCCTGCACGCTCCGCGAAAGAGCGGGGGCGGGGACCGCCCGACCCCGGGCGAGTCTGACCACTAAGGTGGTCCACGACATCCGCGCGGATCCGCGCCGCACCCTCGACCCGGGAGAACCACAAGTGACCAGCGCGTCGGAGATCACCGAGCTCACCACCGCCCGCCACCCGTCGGACTGGACAGAACTGGACACCCGGGCGGTCGACACCGCGCGTGTCCTGGCCGCCGAGGCCGTGCAGAACTGCGGCAGCGGTCACCCGGGCACGGCCATGAGCCTGGCGCCCCTGGCCTACACGCTCTACCAGCGGGTGATGCGCCACGACCCGTCGGACCCTAAGTGGGTGGGGCGGGACCGCTTCGTCCTGTCCTGTGGCCACACGTCGCTCACCCAGTACATCCAGCTGTACCTCGCCGGTTTCGGCCTGGAGCTCGAGGACCTCAAGGCGCTGCGCACCTGGGGCTCCAAGACCCCGGGGCATCCCGAGTGGAACCACACCGACGGGGTGGAGATCACCACCGGGCCGCTCGGTCAGGGTCTGGCCTCCGCCGTGGGCATGGCCATGGCCGCCCGGTACGAGCGGGGCCTGTTCGACCCGGACGCCCCGGCCGGGAAGAGCCCCTTCGACCACTTCGTCTACGTGGTCGCCTCGGACGGCGACGTCCAAGAAGGCGTGACCGCCGAGGCCTGCTCTCTGGCGGGGACCCAGCAGCTCGGGAACCTCATCGCGATCTACGACGACAACAAGATCTCGATCGAGGACGACACCCAGATCGCCTTCACCGAGGACGTGGCCGCCCGCTACGAGGCATACGGCTGGCACGTCCAGACGGTCCACGGTGGTGAGGACATCGAGGCCATCGAGGACGCGATCGCGGACGCGCGCGCGGTCACGGACAAGCCGTCGATCATCGTCCTGCGCACGGTGATCGCCTACCCCGCCCCCACCAAGATGAACACGGGCGCCTCGCACGGTTCGGCGCTCGGACAGGCCGAGGTGGACGCGGTCAAGGAGGCCCTCGGCATGGGTGGCACCGAGCCGTTCACCGTCGACGACGAGGTGATCGCCCACACCCGCGCCGCGCGTGACCGGGGCGCCCGCGTCCACGCGCAGTGGAGCGACATGTTCCACGCGTGGGCCGAGGCGAACCCCGGGGCGAAGGACCTCTTCGACAGGCTCTACTCCGGCCAGCTGCCCGAGGGGTGGGACGCCGACCTCCCGAGGTGGGAGGCCGACCCCAAGGGTGTCGCCACCCGCAAGGCGTCGGCTAAGGCGATCCAGGCGCTCGCCGGGACCCTCCCGGAGCTGTGGGGCGGGTCGGCCGACCTCGCTGGTTCCAACAACACCCAGATCGAGGGGGCCGACTCCTTCGGCCCCCCGTCCATCTCGACCGGGACGTGGACGGCGTCCCCGTACGGTCGCAACCTCCACTTCGGCGTCCGCGAACACGCCATGGGCGCGATCCTCAACGGGATCGCCCTGCACGGCCCGACCCGGCCCTACGGTGGGACCTTCCTCATCTTCAGCGAGTACATGCGTCCGGCCGTCCGGCTCGCCGCCCTCCAGGGCAGCAACGCCTACTACGTCTGGACCCATGATTCGATCGGTCTCGGCGAGGACGGCCCCACCCACCAGCCGGTCGAACAGCTCGCGGCACTGCGGGCCATCCCCGGGCTGGCCGTGCTGCGTCCGGCGGACGCCAACGAGACGGCGGCCGCGTGGCGCGCGATGCTCGTCGCCCTCGACGGCCCCAAGGGGCTCTGCCTGACCCGACAGGACATCCCCGTCCTCGAGGGCACGGCCGAGTCGGCCCGGGAGGGTGTCGAACGCGGCGGTTACGTGATCGCCGAGGCATCGACCGGGTCCCCCGAGGTGATCCTCATGGGCACCGGGTCCGAGGTGCACCTGGCGGTCGAGGCACGCGAGGTCCTCGAGGCGGAGGGCATCGCGACCCGGGTCGTGTCCATGCCGTGTATCGAGTTCTTCGACCAGCAGGACGCGGAGTACCGCGAGTCGGTCCTCCCTCGCTCGGTCCGCGCCCGGGTGAGTGTGGAGGCCGGGATCGCGATGCCGTGGTACCGCTTCCTCGGCGACGCGGGCAGGGCGGTGTCGTTGGAACACTTCGGTGCCTCCGCCCCCTACCAGACCTTGTACACCGAGTTCGGGATCACCGCTGACGCCGTGGTCACCGCCGCCCGCGAATCCCTCGCGGCCGTCACCGGGGAGTCATCATGACCAATGCCAATCTCGCCGCACTGAGCGCCGCCGGCGTCTCGGTCTGGCTGGACGATCTGTCACGCCAGCTCCTCACCTCCGGGGAGCTCGAGGAGCGGATGTCGACCTACTCGGTCGTGGGAGTCACCACCAATCCCGCGATCTTCCAGGCCGCGCTGGCCGACTCCTCGGCCTACGAGTCCGCGCTCGCCGAGGCGGTCCGGGCGGACAGGGACGTCGATTCCGTCGTGCGCTCGCTCACCACCGCCGATGTGCGGGACGCCTGCGACCTCCTGGCCGGCGTGTTCGAGGCCACCGACGGGGTCGACGGACGAGTCTCGCTGGAGGTCGATCCCCGGCTGGCCGAGGACACCGAGGGCACGGTGGCCCAGGCCGTCGAACTCTCGGACGTGGTCGACCGGCCCAACCTCATGATCAAGATCCCGGCCACCTCGGCGGGGTTGCCCGCGATCACGGAGGTGATCGGGCGGGGGATCGATGTCAACGTGACCCTCATCTTCTCGGCCGACCAGTACCGCGCGGTCGCGGAGGCGTACCTGTCTGGACTGGAACGAGCTGCCGACGGCGGTCACGATCTGTCCCGCATCCACTCGGTGGCCTCGGTGTTCGTCAGCCGCCTCGACACCGAGATCGACTCCCGCCTGCCCGACGACTCCGCCCTGCGGGGCACGGCGGGACTCGCCAACGCGCGGTTGTGTCAGGACGTGTACGACGAGGTCTACGACACCGCCGGTCGGTTCGGCGATCTGGCCGCACGGGGTGCTCGCCCCCAGCGGTTGCTCTGGGCGTCCACCGGGGTCAAGGATCCCGCCTACCCGGACACCCTCTATGTGAGCGGCCTGGTCACCCACGGCACCGTCAACACGATGCCCTTCGCGACGATGGAGGCGTTCGCCGACCACGGGCAGCTGGCTGGGGACACGGTCCGGGGCACCGGCGAGGCGTCCCGGGAGACCCTCGAGGCGCTGCGCGCGGAGGGGATCGACCTCGACGAGGTCTTCTCGTTGCTCGAGCGGCAGGGCGTGAGCAAGTTCGTCAGCGCGTGGGACGACCTGATCGCCACGGTCACCGCGCGGATCGACGAGATCCCCTCGGGGTCGTGACCGAACCGGCCGGTCGGCCCTCCCCCGCCGTCGGCGACACCGTCGGCGGGCCGGAGGGATCGGCCAACCCGCTGCGCGATCCTCGGGACCGCCGCCTGCCCCGGATCGCCGGCCCGTCCGGTCTGGTCATCTTCGGCGTCACGGGTGACCTCTCCAAGAAGAAGCTCATCCCCGCCGTCTACGACCTCGCGAACCGGGGGCTGCTCCCGCCGGGATTCTGTCTCATCGGCTTCGGTCGACGCCGCTGGACCCACGCCGAGTTCGCCGACTTCGCCCGTGACCACGCGCGGGAACGGTGCCGTACCCCGTTCCGTGAGGACGTGTGGGAGCAACTGGCGGCGGGACTGCGGTTCGTCACCGGGACCTTCGACGACGACGAGGGCTTCGATCACCTCGCGCAGCAGCTGACCGCCCTGGAGTCCGAACGGGGCACGGCCGGGAACTACGCGTTCTATCTGTCCGTCCCCCCCGACGACTTCCCCACGGTCTGTCGGCACCTCGACCGCACCGGGTGCACCAGATCGGTCGACGGCTCGTGGCGCCGCGTGGTGATCGAGAAGCCCTTCGGCCACGATCTGGCGAGTGCTCGCGAGCTCAACGCGGTGGTGGGCGCCGTCTTCCCCGAGGACTCGGTGTTCCGCATCGATCACTATCTGGGCAAGGAGACGGTCCAGAACATCCTCGCCCTGCGCTTCGCCAACCAGCTCTTCGAACCGGTGTGGAACGCCAATCACGTCGACCACGTCCAGATCACGATGGCCGAGGACATCGGACTCGGCGGCCGCGCCGGGTACTACGACGGCATCGGGGCGGCACGCGACGTCATCCAGAACCACCTCATCCAACTCATGGCGCTGGTGGCCATGGAGGAACCCACGGACTTCTCCGCCGCCGCGCTACGGGCGGAGAAGACCAAGGTCCTCGAGTCCACCTCACTCGCGCTCCCGATCTCCGAGACCGCGGCCCGGGGCCAGTACTCCGGCGGCTGGCAGGGCTCCGAGCAGGTGGTGGGGCTCAAGGACGAGGAGGGTTACGATCCGTCCTCGGCCACCGAGACCTACGCCGCGATCACCCTCGAGGTCCACAACAGACGCTGGGCCGGCGTCCCGTTCTACCTGCGCACCGGCAAGCGGCTGGGCCGTCGCGTGACGGAGATCGCGGTGGTCTTCCGCCGCGCGCCGCACCTGCCCTTCGACGCGACCATGACCCAGGAACTCGGGCAGAACGCCCTGGTGATCCGGGTCCAGCCGGACGAGGGCGTGACACTGCGATTCGGCTCCAAGGTGCCCGGGACGGCGATGGAGGTCCGCGATGTCAACATGGACTTCGCGTACGGCGAGGCGTTCACCGAATCGTCCCCCGAGGCCTACGAGCGGCTGATCCTGGACGTCCTGCTGGGTGAGCCGTCGCTCTTCCCGGTCTCGCGGGAGGTGGAGTTGAGCTGGATGCTGCTCGATCCCGTCCTCGACGAATGGGCTGCCGGGGGTACCCCGGAGCAGTACCAGGCCGGGACGTGGGGCCCGCGTGGTGCCGACGAGATCCTGGCCCGCAGTGGCCGCGCATGGAGGCGACCGTGATCATCGACCTGCCCGACACCTCGACCCGCGAGATCTCCAAGAAGCTCGTGCAGATCCGCGAGGACGCGGGACTGAGCACGATCGGCCGGGTGCTCACGCTCATCGTCCTCACCGATCACGTCGGCGGCAGCGAGTCCGCGATCGAGGCCGCCAACGACGCCAGCCGCGAGCACCCCTGTCGTGTCATCGTCGTGATCCGTGGCAACCGCGCCAGGGCTGACCGGCTCGACGGTCAGATCCGTGTCGGGGGGGATGCGGGGGCGGCCGAGGTCGTGGTGCTCCGGACATCGGGGGCTATGGCGTCGCAGTCGGCCTCGTTGGTCACCCCGCTGCTCCTGCCCGACACCCCGCTCGCGGTGTGGTGGCCCAGGCATTCGCCGACACTGTTGGCGGAGGACAAGGTCGGCCGTCTGGCGCGGCGGCGGATCGTGGACTCCGATGCCGAGGGGCATCCGACGGACGCGCTGGCCAAGCGGGCGGCCGGCTACTCCCCCGGTGACACCGATCTGGCCTGGGCCAGGGTGACGCACTGGCGCTCGCTCCTGGCCGCGACCCTGGACCGCCCCCCGTTCGAGAGGATCACCGGCGCCACGGTGTGTGGGCCCGAGCGGGCCGCGTCCGTGGACCTCGCCGGCGGGTGGCTCGCCTCCCGCCTGGGGATCGACGTCCACCGTGCGGTGGGGCCGCGCATGGTGGTCCTGGAGCGTGCCTCCGGATCCATCGTCATCGAACAGGTGAGCCCCACCTCCGCGGAGCTGCGCATCACCGGCCAGGCCCCCACACGGGTGACACTGGTGAA
>NZ_JAALDW010000218.1:0-4862 GCF_014145055.1 Dietzia sp. DQ11-38-2 | reverse complement strand
GAGCCACGATCGGGTGATCTACACCTCGGCATCCGTGCGCTGAGCAGGGCCCGGGTCCCGGTACACCGAGAACCACGACGTCAGGAGAACCGATGACGAACCTCACCCACGTTGTCCACCCCGATTCGGAGGCGCTGGCCTCGGCGGCGGCCCGGGCCGCCGCGGAGCTCCTCTCGGCGCGTATCGCCGCCGCCGGCCGGGCCACCCTGTCCCTCACCGGGGGGTCGGTCGGGATCACGACCGCGGCCGCCCTCGCCGGGGAGACCGTGGACTGGGACCGGGTCACGATCTACTTCGGGGACGAGCGCTTCGTTGCCGCCGACCACCCGGAACGTAACGATGGCCAGTTGGACGAGGCCCTGCTCGACTCCCTGGGGGACCGTCCGACGGTGCACCGCTGGCCCGCGCGGACCGCCCAGGAGGACGATGTCGACGCCGCCGCCGCCCGCTTCCTCGAGGCACTCGACGTCCCCGACGGCGAACAGCCGATCTTCGACGTGACCATTCTGGGAATGGGTCCGGAGGGCCACGTCGACTCGATCTTCCCGCACACCCCCGCGGTCGCCGAGACTGAGCGGTTGGTCGTCGGGGTCCGTGACTGCCCCAAGCCTCCTCCCGAGCGGCTGACGTTCACCCTCCCCGCGGTTCGCCGCTCGCGGCACGTGCTGGTGATCGCCGCGGGAGAGGGCAAGGCGGAGGCCGTCGCGAAGGGGCTCGGCGGCGCGTCACCGTCGGACTGGCCGGTGGCCGGCGCGGTGGGTGCCGAGTCCACGACCTATCACCTGGACGACGGCGCGGCGTCGGCCCTGGACTGATCCTCGGGTTCCAGCGACGACCGGGCTCAGCGACGATCGGGCTCAGCGACGACGGGGTGCGCTCCTCCTCGTGGAGGGCGCACCCCGTGTGGCCGCGCCGTGTGGCGCGCGGGTCGGACGACGTCAGCCGAAGCGGACCAGGAGACCGACTGCGACGATCGCGATGAGCCAGAGGATGGCGACGACCACGGTCACGCGGTCGAGGTTGCGCTCCACCACGCTCGACCCGGAGAGGCTGGACTGGACCCCGCCGCCGAACAGCGAGGACAGGCCGCCTCCCTTACCGCGGTGCAGCAGGATGAACAGCATCAACAGCAGGCTGGTGGCGAGGAGGAAGATGTCCAGGGCGAGCTTCATGTACGGATCGGGCCTTACGTCGGTTCGGGGTGGTCGGAGGACGACTGGTCCAGACTACCCGCTGGCATCTCCAGGGTGAATCCGGGCGCGCCGCCGGGCTCAGGGCAGCGGGCCGCCCGCGGCGATGGCGGACAACTGGGCGAACTCGTCGGGCTTGAGCGACGACCCGCCCACGAGACCGCCGTCGACGTCGGGCTGCTCGAGGAGCTCACCGACGGTGGAGGCGTTGACGCTGCCGCCGTAGAGCACACGCATCTGATCCGCGGTCCCGGGATCGGACAGCTCGGCCAGTGCCGCGCGGATGGCCGCGCAGACCTCCTGCGCGTCCTCGGCCGAGGCGGTCTTGCCCGTCCCGATGGCCCACACGGGTTCGTAGGCGATGACGGTGGAGGCGAGCTGCTCGGTGCTCAGGCCCGCCAGTGATCCCTTGAGCTGCTCCACGACCACGCCGACATGGTCGCCGGCCTCGCGGATCTCCAGCTTCTCCCCCACGCAGACGATCGGGCTCAGGCCGTGCCTGTGGCACGCGGCGGCCTTGGCGGCCACCAACTCGTCGGTCTCGGAATGGTACTCGCGCCGCTCGGAGTGCCCCACCACGACGTAGGTGCACCCCAGCTTCGCGAGCATCCCCGCCGAGATCTCACCGGTGTACGCGCCGGACTCGTGGACCGACACGTCCTGTGCACCGTAGGCGAATCCGAGCTTGTCCCCCTCGATGACGATCTGGACGCCGCGGATGTCGGTGAACGGGGGGATGAAGGCCACCTCCACCTTCTCGAGGTACTTCTCGGGCAGGGCGAAGGCCACCTTCTGGACGAGGGCGATCGCCTCGAGGTGGTTGAGATTCATCTTCCAGTTTCCGGCGATGAGCGGGGTGCGTGCCATGTTCTCTCCTGTGCGTAGGCGGTAGCGGATCAGTTGCTGCGTTCGAGGGCGGTGACCCCCGGGAGCTCCTTGCCCTCGAGATACTCGAGTGAGGCCCCGCCCCCTGTCGAGATGTGGGAGAAGTTCTCCTCGCCGAGTCCGAGTGTCCGGACGGCCGCGGCGGAGTCGCCGCCCCCCACCACGGAGAACGCACCGTCACGGGTGGCGGCGATGATCGCCTCGGCGACGCCCCGGGTGCCGGCCGAGAACGCCTCGAACTCGAACACCCCCATCGGGCCGTTCCAGAAGATGGTCTTGGCGGCGGACAGCTTCTCGGTGAACAGGGCCACGGACGCCGGTCCGATGTCGAGTCCCATCGTGCCGTCGGGGATCGCGTCGGTCGGCACCGTGGTGTGCCCGGCGTCGGCGGCGAACCCGTCGGCCGCCACCACGTCGACCGGCAGGGTGATCACGTCGGCGAACCTGTCGAGCAGGTCCTTGCAGGTGTCGATCATCTCCTCCTGGAGGAGAGAGGATCCGACGCCGTGCCCCTGGGCGGCGAGGAAGGTGAAGCACATGCCGCCACCGATGACCAGCGTGTCGACCTTGGGGGCGAGCGCCTCGATCACCGCGAGCTTGTCCGAGACCTTGGACCCGCCGAGGACCACGGCGTAGGGGCGCGCGGTGTCGCCCGTCAGGCCGGCGAGGACCTCGACCTCGCTCTGCACCAGATCACCGGCGTAGGCGGGGAGGACCTCGGCGATGTCACAGACCGAGGCCTGCGCGCGATGGACCACACCGAACCCGTTGGAGACGAACGCCCCGTCCTCGCCGACGAGGCTCGCCAGGTCCGCCGCCAGCGCGGCACGCTCCGCGGGGTCCTTGCTTGTCTCCCGCGGGTCGAAGCGGATGTTCTCGATCAGGAGCACGTCGCCGTCGGTCAGTCCGTTGGCGCGCTCACGGGCATCGGGGCCCACCACGTCACCTGCCAGCTGAACGTATCGACCGAGCTCCTCGCCCAGCTTCTCCGCGACAGGGGCCAGGGAGAGCGCGGGATCCGGCTCACCCTTCGGCCGACCGAGGTGAGCCGTGATCACCAGCGCGGCACCGGCGTCGAGCAACGCGTTCAGAGTGGGCAGTGAGGCCGATATGCGGCCGGAGTCGGTGATGGTCGATCCGTCGAGCGGGACGTTGAGGTCGCAGCGGACGAGGATCTTGCGACCTTCGACGCCGGTGTCCAGCAGGTCGTGGAGGGTGCGCACTGCCATGGGGTGGGGCTCCTGTCGGGTGGACGGTGATGGTGTGGTCCGGATGCGGTGGCGCGGTCCGGATGCGGTGGTGAGGACTCATGTACAGCGGGCCCGGCCGGGGGACGCTCTGGGCGTTCCCGGACCGGGCCCGGTGTGGTGCTGGGTCGTCAGGCCCGAGGGCTCTTACAGCGACTTGCCGACCAGGCCGACGAGGTCGGCGAGGCGGTTGGAGTAGCCCCACTCGTTGTCGTACCAGGAGGCGATCTTGATCTGACCGTCGATGGCCTTGGTCAACTGGGCGTCGAAGATCGAGGAGTGCGGGTCGGTCACGATGTCCGACGAGACGATCGGGTCCTCGGTGTACTTGAGGATCCCCTTCATCGGACCCTCGGCGGCCGCCTTGATCGCGGCGTTGACCTCCTCGACGGAGGCCTTCTTCTCGAGCTCGACGGTGAGGTCGGTGAGCGAGCCGGTGGGCAGCGGGACCCGCACGGCGTACCCGTCGAACTTGCCCTTGAGCTCGGGCAGGACCAGCGAGACGGCCTTGGCGGCGCCCGTGGAGGTGGGCACCATGTTGATCCCGGCGGCACGGGCACGACGCGGGTCCTTGTGGGGGGCGTCCTGGAGGTTCTGGTCCTGGGTGTAGGCGTGGATCGTGGTCATGAGTCCCTTGACGATCCCGAACTCGTCGGACAGGACCTTGGCCACCGGCGCGAGACAGTTGGTCGTGCAGGACGCGTTGGAGATGATCGTCTGCGAGCCGTCGTACTGGTCGTCGTTGACACCCATGACGATCGTGATGTCCTCGCCCGAGGCCGGAGCGGAGATGATGACCTTCTTCGCGCCGCCCTCGAGGTGACCGCGGGCCTTCTCGGCGGAGGTGAAGATGCCGGTGGACTCCACCACGACGTCGACGTCGTAGTCGCCCCACGGCACGGCGGAGGGGCCTTCCTTGACCGCGAGCGCGCCCATCCTGGCCCCACCGACCGTGATGGATTCGTCGTCGAACGTCACGTCCTTGCCGAGGCGACCGAGGATGGAGTCGTACTTGAGCAGATGAGCGAGCATGTCGTTCGTGGTGAGGTCGTTGACGGCCACGATCTCGATATCCGTCTTGCCCTCGGCCTTCAGCGCCTCCACCGCGCGGTAGAAGTTGCGGCCGATACGTCCGAATCCGTTGATGCCTACGCGCACGGTCACGTGATGTCTCCTTATAGGTGGTGCGAGAAAGAACCTCGAGGGGCGCCGGTGGTGCCCGGGGCGTGACCCAGACTACCCGCCCCAGGTGGGGGCTGTGCAGGGTCCACAGGCCGCGGATCAGTCTTCGTCGAGCATGTCCTCGGTCACGACGGATTCGGTGTCCGGGATACCCAGATCGGCCGCTTTGCGGTCGGCCATGGACAACAGACGGCGGATCCGACCGGCCACCGCGTCCTTGGTCATCGGGGGGTCGGCGAGCTGGCCCAGTTCCTCGAGGGAGGACTGACGGTGTTGGACGCGCAGCTCGCCCGCGGCCAGCAGGTGGTCGGGCACGTCCTCGGCCAGGATCTCGAGCGCTCGCTGGACGCGGGCGGCC
>NZ_JAALDW010000217.1:0-6711 GCF_014145055.1 Dietzia sp. DQ11-38-2 | reverse complement strand
GGGATCGGCGGGCCCGTGGGCTCGGGCAAGACCGCGCTGATCGAGGCTCTGGTTCCGCTGCTCATCGAGCGCGGTCGGGCGCCCGCGGTGATCACCAACGACATCTACACCCAGGAGGACGCGGAGCACGTCCGCCGCACGTTGGCCGGCGTCCTCGACCCCGCCAAGGTCGTGGGCGTGGAGACCGGGTCGTGCCCCCACACCGCGGTCCGCGACGACCCCACCATGAATCTGGCGGTGGGCGCCGAGATGCTCGAGGAGCACCCGGACGTCGACACCCTGATCTTCGAATCCGGCGGTGACAACCTCACCCTGACGTTCTCGCCCGCGCTGGTGGACCTGTTCCTCTTCGTCCTGGACACCGCCGAGGGCGAGAAGATGCCGCGGAAGCGCGGACCCGGCATCACCGAGTGCGACCTGCTGGTGATCAACAAGATCGACATCGCCCAGTACGTGCGGTGCGACCTGGGGGTGATGAGCTCCGACGCCGACCGCGTGCGCTCCGGCAAACCCGTCGTGCTGACCGACTGCCTCAGCGGCACCGGGGTCGACGAGGTGCTGGACTACTTCGAGTCGCGTCGCGCGGACCTGCTGCCGAGCGCGTGACCGGACCGGTGTCCCGGGCCGACCGGCTGGCGCGCGCGGCCGACCCCGGTCACGTCTGGCCGGCCGTGGCGTCCGGCCCGGCGTCCGCCGCGGGGTCGCTCCCGGTGGGATCGCCGGGAAAGGTCGGCGTCCTGGACCTGCACTTCCGGTTCGGCCCCGACGGGCGGACGGTCCTGGCCGATCGCTACCAGAAGTCTCCTCTACAGGTGATGCGTCCGCTGTACGTCGACCCGGGACTGCCGCACGTGCCGGTCACGTATCTCATGTCCACCGGCGGGGGAGTGGTCGGCGGCGACAGGCTGGACATCGACGTCGAACTGGCCGACCGGTCCCATGCGCTGATCACCACCCAGGCCGCCACAAGGATCCACCGCATGGACGCGGGGTACGCGACCCAGAACGTCACGCTGACGCTGGGCGCCGGGGCGGTGTGCGAGTGGGTTCCCGACCCCCTGATCCCGTACGCCGGGAGCCGGTTCCAGCAGACCCTGCGGGCGACGGTCCCCGAGGACGCGGTGCTGGTGGTCTCCGACGTCCTCACCGCCGGCCGGGTGGCCCGCGGTGAGCGGTGGGCGGTGGACGCGCTGGTCTCGCGGGTCGAGATCGCCCGTCCCGACGGCACCCCGGTGGTGGTGGACGCCACCCGGATGGTCGGGGGGTTCGACGACGACCTGGTCACCGGCGGATCCGATGCCATCGGCACCCTGTTCGTCCTGGCGCCGGGGCCGGCGACGGACCTGGCGGACCCGATGCGGGCGGCTGTCGACTCCTCGGCCGCCGTGCGCCGAGGTGAGGTCCGCGGTGGTGTGAGCACCCTGCCCGAGGGGTGCGGGGCGTGGCTCCGGGCTGTCGGCGACACCCCGGAGGCGGTCGAGGACGTGATGCGCGCGGCGTGGTCCGCCGCGCGTCGGCACGTCCTGGGGGCGTCGGCGCCCGATCTACGCAAGGGTTGAGAAACGCAGGGTTCACTGAAGGTGGACTTGGGCAACACGTACGAAACACAGGGGAACCGTGCGGCTCACATGGAACTCATAACTTTGGTTTCACCGAGCGTCGATCCCCGAGAAGCGGGGGCCATCGACCGCCCGCCCACGGCAAGGAAAAACCCGCGTGAATCCCATCTCCAGACGCACCGTCGCCGCCGCCGCACTGGTGGTCCTCGGGGCCGGCGCTCTCACCGCTTGTGGTAACCGGACCTCGGACACCGCCGCAGCCTCCGCAGAATCGTGTGTGGACACCTCCGGTGACACCATCAAGATCGGGTCGCTGCACTCGCTCTCGGGCACCATGGCGATCTCCGAGAGGACGGTACGCGACTCGGTCGAGCTCGCCGTGGAGCAGATCAACGCCGACGGCGGCGTGATGGGCAAGCAGATCGAGACGGTGGTCGAGGACGGGGCATCCGACCCGGCCGTCTTCGCCGAGAAGGCCCAGAAGCTCATCACCAGCGACTGCGTGGCCGCGATCTTCGGCGGCTGGACGTCGTCCTCCCGCAAGGCCATGCTCCCGGTCGTCGAGGACGCCAACGCGCTGCTGTACTACCCCGTCCAGTACGAGGGCCTGGAAGCGTCTCCGAACATCTTCTACACCGGCGCCACGACCAACCAGCAGATCGTCCCCGGCCTCGAGTACCTCAAGGAGCAGGGCGTGGAGTCGATGTACCTGGTCGGCTCGGACTACGTGTTCCCCCAGACGGCCAACCGGGTCATCAAGGCGTGGGCGGAGGCGAACGACGTCGAGATCGTCGGCGAGGACTACACGCCGCTCGGCTCCACTGACTTCTCCACGATCGTCAACAAGGTGCGCACCGCCGATCCGGACGCGGTCTTCAACACCCTCAACGGCGACTCCAACGTCGCGTTCTTCCGCGAGTACACCAACGCCGGCCTCACCGCCGAGAACACCCCGGTGATCAGCGTGTCGATCGCGGAGGAAGAGGTGCAGGGCATCGGCGCGGCCAATATCGAGGGCCAGCTCACGTCGTGGAACTACTACCAGACCATCGACAGCCCGGAGAACACCTCGTTCGTCGAGGCGTTCAAGGCCAAGTACGGCGAGGACAGGGTCACCTCCGACCCGATGGAGGCGGCGTACACCTCGCTGTTCCTGTGGAAGAACACCGTCGAGAAGGCGGGCAGCTTCGACGTCGCCGAGATCCAGGAGAACGCCGGCGGGGTGAGCTTCGACGCCCCGGAGGGCACCGTGACGATCAACGGGGACAACAACCACATCTCCAAGACGGCGCTCGTCGGGGAGATCCGCCCCGACGGCTTGATCTACGAGGTGTGGAGTTCGGGCGAGCCCATCGAACCGGACCCCTTCCTCGAGGGCTACGACTGGGCCGGAGACCTGTCCGGTAACTGACCTGGTCACTAGTCCACCACCCCCCGCGGCGGCCCCGGCGACCGGGACCGCCGCGGGGGGTGAATGCAGGAGAAAGGAGCCGGTGTGGACGTCATCATCGGTCAACTCGCGACAGGATTGAGCATCGGTTCTATCCTTCTGCTCGCCGCGCTCGGACTGTCCCTGACCTTCGGGCAGATGGGCGTCATCAACATGGCGCACGGCGAGTTCATCATGGCCGGGTGCTACACGGCCTACGTCATCCAGCAGTTCGTCGCCGCCTCCGGGGCGGGTCTGGCGATCTCCCTGGTGGCAGGCTTCGTGGTGGGCGGGATCCTCGGGGTGATCCTCGAGGTGCTGCTCATCAGACGGTTGTACGCCCGACCGCTCGACACGCTGCTCGTGACCTTCGGCGTCGGGCTGATCCTCCAGCAGGTCGCGCGCGACATCTGGGGCGCGCCGGCCGTCAACGTCGAGGTGCCCGAGTTCCTGCGCGGAAACATGGTCCTGCTCGGGGCGTCCGTCCCGTACACCCGCGTCTTCATCTTCCTCCTGGCCGTCGCGTGTGTCGCCGCACTGATGGCCGCGATGCGGTTCACCCCGATGGGGCGTCGCATCCGGGCGGTCACACTCAACCGTGATCTCGCCGAGAGTTCCGGGATCAACTCCCGCCGCAGCGACCTGACCACGTTCTTCATCGGGTCCGGACTGGCCGGCGTGGCGGGCGTGGCGTTGACCCTGATCGGGTCGACGAGCCCCACCATCGGGCAGTCGTACCTCATCGACGCCTTCCTCGTGGTGGTCGTCGGGGGCCTCGGTCAGCTGCGGGGCGCGGTCATCGCCGCCTTCGCCCTGGGGATCCTCAACTCGTTCTTCGAATACTCCACGACCGCGTCCGTGGCGAAGGTGCTCGTCTTCGTGACGATCATCGTCTTCCTCCAGATCCGCCCGCAGGGGCTGTTCGCCGTCAAGACCAGGAGCCTGGCATGACCGACACCGCCACCATCGGCACCACCGCCGGGGACCCGGCCGATCCCGCGGCGGGTCGTCGGTTCCGTCCGCGACTGCCGCTGCCCGGTGCACTGACCGCCGAGGGAGAACGTCCCCGTTGGGTGTTCTGGGTGGCGCTCGCCGTCGCCGCGGTACTCATCTTCGGCGTGGCACCCCTGCTGCTCAGCGAGTTCCGGCTCAACCTGTTGGCCAAGTTCTTCTGCTTCGGCATCGTCGCCAGCGGTATCGGGCTGGCGTGGGGGCGGGGCGGGATGCTCACCCTGGGCCAGGGCGTCTACTTCGGCGTCGGCGCGTACGCCATGGCGATGTACCTCAAGCTCGCCGACGCCCGCGATCGCGGCGGTCCCGACGCCCTGCCGGACTTCATGCAGATCGCCGGCATGCGGTCGCTCCCCGGGTACTGGGAGCCGTTCGCCTCGCCGGTGTTCACCCTCGCGGTGATCCTGATCCTGCCGCCCCTGCTGGCCTTCGGGTTCGGGTACCTGGTGTTCAACCGCAAGGTCAAGGGCGCCTACTTCGCGATCCTGTCCCAGGCCCTCGCGGCAGCCGCCGCGATCTTCCTGGTCAGCCGCCCCGAGCTGGGCGGGTCCAACGGCCTCAACCGGTTCACCGGGTTCTTCGGCTTCGCCCTGTCGGACCCGGCCAACCGTCAGATGCTGTACTTCATCACCGGTGGCGCGCTCATCGGGGTGGTCCTGCTGGTCCGCCAGTTCATGCAGTCCCGCTTCGGTGAGCTGCTCGTCGCCGTCCGTGACCAGGAGGAGCGGGTCCGCTTCCTGGGGTACGACCCCGCCCTGGTCAAGTCCCTGGCCTACGCGGTCGCCGCCTTCGCGGCCGGGATCGCCGGCGCGCTGTTCGTCCCGATCGTCGGGATCATCTCGCCCTCGGCGATCGGTATCGCCCCGTCGATCGCGTTCCTCATCGGTGTCGCGATCGGCGGCCGGGCCACCCTGCTCGGCCCGGTTCTCGGGGCGATCGGTGTGGCCTGGGCGCAGACGACCTTCTCCGAGGCCTACCCGTCGCAGTGGACCTACCTGCAGGGGGTGCTCTTCATCGTCGTCGTGGGCTTCCTGCCCGGAGGCCTGGCCAGCCTGTTCGTCATCCGCCGGCGTCGCGCGTCCACCGGGTCCGGCCCCGCGACCCCCGCCACCACCGGATCCACCACGGAGGAGACCCCATGACCCCCACCGCTGTGGCCACCGGCGCCTCGACCGGACGGACCTACCTGGAGGTCCGCGGTCTCACCGTGACGTTCGACGGCTTCCGTGCCGTCGACGGCGTGGACCTGACGCTGATCCAGGGCGATCTCAAGTTCCTCATCGGACCCAACGGCGCGGGAAAGACCACCGTCGTCGACGCGATCACGGGACTGGTCCCGGCGACGGGGACTGTCGACAAGACCGGGCAACCGGTGCTGGGGATGAAGACGCACAAGATCGCCCGCATGGGGATCGGCCGGACCTTCCAGACGGCCAGCATCTTCGAGGACCTCACCGTGGAACAGAACCTGGACATCGCGGCCGGCTCCGGTCGGGGATGGCTGACCCTGCTCCGCCGTCGCCGGGAACGCGCGACGGTGGTCGCCGAGGCCCTGGACACCATCGGCCTCGAGCACCTGGCCGGCACCAAGGCCGGGGTGTTGGCCCACGGGCAGAAGCAGTGGCTGGAGATCGGCATGCTGCTCGTCCAGGATTCCGATGTGATGCTCCTCGACGAGCCCGTCGCAGGCATGGGGGCGGAGGAGCGCAAGGCCACCGGCGAACTGCTGAGGCGCATCGCCGCCGAACGCACGGTGGTGGTGGTGGAGCACGACATGGACTTCATGCGCGACTTCGCCACCTCGGTCACCGTCCTGGCGGCCGGGAAGGTCCTCGCCGAGGGCACGGTGGCCGAGATCCAGGCCGACCCCGATGTCCAGCAGGTGTACCTGGGCACCGCGGCCGCCACCGGCACCGAACTGGAAACCGGCACCGAACCCGAGAGGGAGTCAGACCGATGAGCGCACTACTGCAGATGTCGGGCGTCCGCGCCGGGTACGGCGGGTCCGAGGTGCTCCACGGGGTGGACCTGGAGGTCCCCGCCGGGGGCGTGGCCGCGGTGCTCGGGCACAACGGCGCGGGCAAGACGACCCTGCTGCGGGCGGCCGTCGGCCTGCTTCCGTGCAAGGCCGGTCGGATCACCTTCGACGGCCGGGACATCACCGGACTCAAGCCCCACGCCCGCGTGGCGATGGGCATCGGGTACGTACCCCAGGGCCAGCAGTCGTTCACGCAGCTCACGACCGCCGAGAACCTGAGGGTCGTGGCTGACGGCCGCAAGCGGGGCAAGGCGCTCATCGACGAGTCCCTGGACCTGTTCCCCGCGTTGAAGGACCTGCTGGACCGGAAGGCCGGGCTGCTCTCGGGCGGGCAGCGCCAGCAGTTGGCCATCGCGCGGGCGCTCATCACCGAACCGCGACTGCTGGTGCTGGACGAGCCGACCGAGGGTATCCAGCCCAATGTCGTTGCCGAGATCGAGCGGATCATCGTGGACCTGGCGTCCCGTGGTGATCTGTCGGTGCTGTTGGTCGAGCAGCACGTCGGGTTCTCGCTGCGGGCCTCGGACGTCTTCTACGTGGTGGAGTCGGGGCGGGTGACCCACTCGGGCGCCTCCGACGACACCGCCGCCCACGAGGTCACCGAGGCGCTGGCGATCTGATCCGGGCGGGCCCGTCTCACGCGGGCGCGGGCCGGGCCAGGCCCCCCGCGAGCC
>NZ_JAALDW010000216.1:3347-9619 GCF_014145055.1 Dietzia sp. DQ11-38-2 | reverse complement strand
CGTCTCCCGGAGTGGCTCGGGCCGGAGGTCGAGTCCATGACGCGAGGCGGCACGCTCAGGGGGCGCGAGGTCGGCGGCGCGCTCCGACGACTGCTCCCGTGGCCGGAGGCCTCCCGGTTCGACGAGCTCGTGCCCGATCGCCTGCAGGTGCCCAGTTCGTCGTGGTACCGCGTCGACTATCCGGAACCCGGATCCGACGCGTCCCCCGTACTTGCGGTGAAGCTGCAGGAGTGCTTCGGGTGGACCTCCTCACCCCGGATCTGCGACAAACGGGTACCCGTGACGGTGCACCTGCTCTCCCCCGCCGGCCGGCCGCTCGGCGTGACCCGCGACCTGGAGTTCTTCTGGCGCGAGGCGTATCCCGGTGTGCGGGCGGAGATGCGGGGCCGCTATCCCCGACATCCCTGGCCGGAGGATCCGATGGCCGCGGAGCCCACTCGCCGGACCACCCGCCACCGCTGACGATCCCGGTCACGTAACGGGGTGAGTTTCGGCACCGTTCCGGTCCGGGCCGGCCCCTACCATGGAACCGGACGCACCTGCGCCATCCGACTCCGCCCCGGAGGGTGACCGCCATGCCCCCGTACACACCACCCTCACCCCACCGCGTGCCCCTCCCGACCAGGACCCCCGCACGCACCAAGAGGATCCCGCACGTCCGGAACCGGATCGGGGTCCTGATGGCGTTCGCCGGCCTGGCGGTGTCGCTGCTCAGCCTCTTCCTGCCGTGGCTTTCCGCCGGCGGGGGCGAGCGGATCTCCGGCCTGGGCATCACCGAGATCATCGACGTCCGCAGTGTCGCCCCGGTGCTGTTCCTCGGGTTGCTCGTCCTGGCCCTGCTCGTGACCGTGACCGCGTTCACCCGACTGGGGGCGTTCGCCGTGGCGGCGGCGGTGATGGCGGCAGGAGTACTCGCGGGTCACCTCGCCTTCGTCTGGACCCTCATCCTCTCCACGGGATCGACGACGCCGGCCCTGTCGGGGCTGCCCGCCAACGCCTCGGTGACCTTCGGGCCGTACGTCGCGGCGTCCGGGTTCGTGGTGGTCTCCGCCGCCTCGGCGTGGGCTGCCCGGTCGGCGAGATACGCCAGGGACCCCCTCTCGCGTCGAGACGGATAGACGACCTCCGGGGGAAGCGCGCTGTTATGGCACGGGCGGACAACGCCACCTATTATGTGACTTATCTCACTTGAGACTCCGGTACGACTAAGGGGCACACCATGGCCGCACAGACAACGCCCACCTCCCGCACACCCCCCGCTTCCGAGACACCGCCCCCGGCGGCGACGACGCGGGGCGGCAAGATCGTCCCTCTACTGCGCAGCCGCGTCGGCGGGCTCATCGCGGTCGCGGGTCTGGCACTCGCCCTTCTCAGCCTGTACCTCCCCTGGCTGTCCACCGCGACCGGCGGGGGCATCACCGCCCTCGAGCTCACCGAGGTCCTGGACCTCCGTGCGATGGCGCCCCTGAACTTCCTTGGCCTGCTCGTACTGCTGGTCCTGGTGGCCGTCACCGTGTTCACCCGACTGGGATTCTTCGCGGCCGCCAACGCGGTTCTCGCGTCGCTGGTGTTGATCGCCCATCTGATCTTCGTCTGGGTCCTGTTCAACTCGACCGACACCGCCGATCCGATGCTGGCGGGACTCCCCGACGGGACTTCGGTCACCTACGGGCCGTTCGTCGCCGCCATCGGCTTCATCCTGGTCATCGCCGGGTCGGTACTGGCGGCCAGGTCCGCCGAGTACCTGCTGCCGGACCGGGCCGAGGCCCGCATGTTCACCGACCCCCGGGGCTCCTGAGACGGCTCTCCCGGTCCTCAGAACACCACGACCGTGTCCCCGACCTGCAGCCTGTCGAAGTAGGTCTCGGCCGCGGGCCGGTCCATCCGGATGCACCCGTGCGACAGGTGGGCCGGGTCCCCCTCGTGGAACGCGATCCCGCCCACGAAGTACACCGCGAACGGCATCGGGGCGTCGTCGAACAGACGACTGACCTCGTGGCGGACCTTACGGGTGACCTGGTACGTCCCACGAGGGGTCTCCCACCCGGCCCTTCCGTGGGACATCCGCACCGGCCCGTAGCTCAGCCGTTCCCCCGACTGCAGCCAGGTCCGGTTCCCGTCGAGGTCCACGCACGCGGCGGCCGTGCGCGGGCAGGGGCTCTGCGGGGTGGGGTCCGGCGGCGGAGGAGGAGCAGGCGGAGGGGGCACGAAGCCGGGCGGTGGAGTGATCCCCGCCGACTCGAGCAGGCCGCCGGCGGTGGTTCGCAGGTCCGCGTCAGCCTGCGCTGAGCCGGCCGCGGCCTGATCGACCACCTGCTGGACCTCGGCCGGGAGAGCCGGCTGGGCCGTCGCGCCGGGGCTCGCGGTCCCCACCACGACGAGCCCCGCCGCCACACCGGTCACCAGCCGTGACAGTGTTCTTCTCATGCGGTGATTATGTCCGGGGTCGTCCACCTGGACAGGCGTCTGGAGTCACGTTCGGGTCTCGACCCGGGCGGTCTGAGGGCGCGGGGGCTAGCGTTCGCGTCATGAGCGCGTCACCGCTTCCCCTGCCCAGGCTCTCGGCCCCGGCTTCCCGCGCACTCAGGGATGCCGGGATCACCGACCTCCGCCAGTTGGACGGCACGCCCGAGAGAGACGTTCTCGCACTGCACGGGATCGGCCCCTCCCAGCTCGGGGTTCTGCGCGACGCGCTGACCGCCGCCGGACTCTCCTTCACCGAGCCGGTCGCCCGGCCCCGGGCGACCGGCCGGAACGACAACACGGCGATCCGTTCGGAATCGATGTCACCGCGGGGGTGGATCGAGGGGTTACCCACCGCCCGACGCGTGAAGGACGGTCTGCGCCTGCTCGACCTCTTCGGTGAGGTGACCGGCGAGGACCCCACCATGTGGGGCCCCTCGATCGTGGGCTACGGTCGGCGCCACTACGTGTACGACAGCGGACGCGAGGGCGACACCCTCCGGGTCGGTTTCAGCCCCCGGGCCTCGGCCGTCAGTCTCTACGGCCTGCTGGAGGCCCCGGGCGCGGCCGCGTTGCTCGCGACGATGGGTCCGCACAAGACCGGGAAGGGGTGCCTCTACGTCACGTCCCTGGCCCGGATCGAGGAGACCGTCCTCCGCGATCTCGTGGCCGCGGCCTGGGCGAACCCGGACTGACGCTCGCGGAACCGGGTCGAGAGTCTCGTCAGTCCCGCGGCAGCGGCTTGACCATCGGGAACAGGATCGTCTCCCTGATCCCCAGTCCGGTGAGCGCCATGAGCAGGCGGTCGATCCCCATTCCCAACCCGGTGGTAGGCGGCATCCCCTGCTCCATGGCCGCCAGGAAGTCCTCGTCGAGGACCATCGCCTCGTCGTCACCCGCCGCTGCCAACCGCGCCTGATCCTCGAAGCGCCGCCGCTGGATCACCGGGTCGACGAGCTCCGAGTACCCGGTCGCCAGCTCGAATCCACGGACGTAGAGGTCCCACTTCTCGGTGACCCCGCGGTCCGTGCGGTGGTCGCGGGTCAGGGGCGAGGTCTCCACGGGGAAGTCTCGGACGAAGACAGGACCGTCCAGCTGATCGCCGCACAGGTGCTCCCACAGCTCCTCGACGAGTTTGCCGTGCAGCCACCCCCTGCCGCTGGGGACCTCGAGCCCGACCCTGCCGGCCAGTTCGGTGAGTTCGTCGACCGTCGAGTCGACCGTGACGGCGTCCTCGTCGTCGTCACCGTTCACCAGCTCGGGGTGCGTGGCGCGCAGCGCCTCGTTGAGGGACGGGTACATGCGCATCTCGCGCCACTGCCCGCCGAGGTCGTACTCGGTGCCGTCGGCCAGGGTCACCGTGGTGGAACCGAAGACCTCGAGCGCCACCTCCTGGATGACCTCACGGATCATCGTGGCGGAGGTGTCGTAGTCCCCATAGGCCTGGTAGGTCTCGAGCATCGCGAACTCGGGGCTGTGCGAGGAGTCCACGCCCTCGTTCCGGAAGTTCCGGTTGATCTCGAAGACCCGCTCGATCCCGCCCACCACGCACCGCTTGAGGTAGAGCTCGGGGGCGATCCGCAGGTACAGGTCGAGGTCCAGGGCGTTGGAGTGGGTGACGAAGGGCCGGGCGGCGGCGCCGCCGTGCAGCGTCTGCAGCATGGGCGTCTCCACCTCGAGGAACCCCCGCCGGTCGAGGGCGGCGCGCAGTGCCCGGACGACCTTGATACGGGTGACCGCGTTGCGCCGGGCCGTGTCTCGCATGATGAGGTCGGTGTAGCGCTGACGGACCCGCGTGTCCTCGCTCAGCTCCTTGTGCGCCACCGGAAGCGGCCGGAGCGACTTGGCCGCCAGCACCCACGAGTCCGCCATGACGGACAGCTCGCCCCGCTTGGAGCGCACCACGCGGCCGGTCACCGAGACGTGATCACCCAGGTCCACGTCCTGCTTCCACGCCTCGAGCCGTTCCTCGCCCACGTTGGCGAGCGAGAGCATCGCCTGCAACTGCGGGGCGAACGGATCGGGCTCGCCCTCGGCCGCCGGGACGGACAGGTCCGCCTCGGGGCTCACACCGTCCTGGAGTCGGACGAAGCAGAGCTTGCCGGTGTTTCGGACGAACAGGACCCGGCCGGCCACCGAGACCACGACGTCGGTCTCCTCCCCCGGCTCGAGTGCGACGAAGCGCGGATCCGAGGCGATCTCGACGAGCCCGTGCGTGCGGGGGACCCCGACCGGATAGGCGTCGACGCCGGAGTCGAGGATCCGCTGCCGCTTGTCGCGACGGATACGCACCTGCTCGGGGGTGTCGTCGGCGGGCTCGGTCGAGGCGGCCCCGGGCGCGGCGGGAGTCGTGTCGGTCACGACTGTCGAGGATAGTCGCCGCTAGGCGTCGGAACCGAACCCGTCGGCACCCACGTGGTCGAGGACGTGGAGGTCCAACCTGTCCGACAGGGATTCGATGGCAGCCGCCGCCCGGATACTGTTGCCGTGCTCGTCCAGGCGCGGCGAGTACGCCGCGATGCCGTACTTGCCGGGCGCCACCGCCAACAGGCATCCCGACACCCCGCTCTTGGCGGGCAGTCCCACCTGGTACACCCAGTCACCCGCCGCGTCGTACATGCCGCAGGTGAACATCACGCTGTTGGCGTAGCGCACCGCCTTGCGCCCGAGGATCCGGTCGTCGCTACCGGGGATCACCCCGCCGTTGGCGAACATGGCCGCCATGTGGGCGAGTTCGCGGACGTCCACGCGGACCGCGCACTGGCGTCCGTATCCCGCCACCACCTCGTGGGGGTCGTCCGCGAGGGAGCCCTCCTCGGCGAGGAGGTGCGCGAGCGCCTGGTTGCGGTGCGCGCTCTTCGCCTCGATGTCGGCGATCTCCTCGTCCACCTCCACCTCTCGCCCGACGAGCCGGGAGAGCAGCGCGCGGATGTGCTCGAAGCGGGAGACCTCGTCGTCGTCGGAATCTCCCACCAGGGCGTGGGCGGCCAACGCCCCGGCGTTGACCAGCCCGTTGGGAGCCCGACCGGTGCCGGCCTCCAGGGAGATCTCGTTGAACGCCTCACCCGAGGGTTCCACCCCGATCCGCTTGGCCACCTCGTCGACGCCCTTCTGGTCCAGGGCCAGGGCGTACACGAACGGCTTCGACGCGGACTGCAGGTCGAAGCGGATGTCGTCGTCCCCCGCCGAGACGACGGTGCCCCCGAGGTCGCACACCGCGATCGCCAGGGCGTCGGGGTTCGGATGCTCGTAGTCGCCCAGGTGCGGGACCAGCTCTCCCGAGGAGTCATCGCGGACCTCGTCGAGAATGCCGTCGAGCAGGTCCGCCGAGATGTGGTCCGTCATGGACGCGACCGTACCGGCGTCGGTGCCGGCGCGCCCCCGGTCGGGCTCAGTGTGCGGAGATCGCAGACCGCTCGCGCAGCAGATGCTCCGCATCCGACAGCAGGCCGAGCTCCCCCGCGGCCCGGATCGCCTCGTGCCCCCCGTCCACCGCTCGCACCCCTCGCACGCCGCGGGAGTGCAGCTCCAGCGCGAACAGTTCGGCGTCGAGCCCGTCGTCACTGACCAGGACCACCTCGCGGCCCTCCTCCACGGCGGCGAGCGGGGACGGCGATCGGGGATCGAGGAGCTCGACGACGGGACGGGCCTCGACGGCGACCGCGCCCGCCAGCACGCCCTGTCGCTCGCGCTGGACCCGCGAGCGGATGTCCACCACGAGCGCCCCCGCCTCCACGGTGGTGCGGTAGTCCGCCACGTCCAGCGTGCGGGCGGCGGGGTCGGTGAGGGTGACGGCGAGAGAGGTCATC
>NZ_JAALDW010000216.1:0-3321 GCF_014145055.1 Dietzia sp. DQ11-38-2 | reverse complement strand
TCCTGGTGAGGCGGGTCCCGGTCGGTGCGGTCGAGGGGGTTGCTGCCGGTCGGGGACACCAGTGCTGCGCACGTGCGGACGCCACCGGACCGGCCGAGGGCATTCGACGTGCGTTCATGACCACGATAATAGACAGACCGGTCTATCTACCGCAAGGGCGAGCGCCTCCCGGCCGCCCCACCCCCCATCCGCTGGCGCGCTCCGGTTAGTTGATGCATCATATAGGTGGAGTAAAGGAGCATCATGACCACCACACCCTCGCGCCAGCCCGCCGTCTTCATCGGACACGGCGTCCCCCTCAACGCGCTGGAGGACAACCAGTGGACCCGACAGTGGGCTGCGCTCGGAGCCGCACTCCCCGAACGCCCCCGGGCCGTGCTCGCCGTCTCGGCCCACTGGTACATCGGCGCCACGGCGGTGACCACGATGGCGCACCCCCGGACGATCCACGACTTCTACGGCTTCCCCCGGGAACTCAACGAGTTCGACTACCCTGCCGCCGGCGCACCCGAACTCGCGTCCGAGGTGGCCGAGGTGGTCCGTCCCACCTGGATCGGCGAGGACCGCGACTCGTGGGGACTCGATCACGGCACGTGGTCCGTCCTGGCCCACGTCTTCCCCGACGCCGACGTGCCGGTGGCGCAGTTGTCGGTCGACGCCTCGAAACCCGCCGACTACCACTTCGACCTGGGAACCAGGCTCTCGGCGCTGCGGGACTCGGGAGTCCTGATCCTGGCCAGCGGCAACGTCGTGCACAACCTGGCCGCCGTCGACCCGTCCCTCGGCGACTCGGGCACCGACTGGGCGCACCGGTTCGACAACCACGCCCGGGCGCTGCTCACCGACCGACCCGAGGACGCGGTGTCGCTGCTCGACCACCCCGACGCCGGACTGGCCGTGCCCAGTGCCGACCACTTCCTGCCCCTGCTGTACACGGCGGGAATGGCCGCCGGGTCCGGCGAGAAACTCGACGCCTTCAGCGAGGGGTACGCCTGGGGGTCGGTCTCCATGACGAGTTACCGCTCTGCCGCCTGAACCCACCTGACCGCGTGGCCCCTGACCCGGCCGCAGCGCGGGGTCCGTGGCGGCCGACACCCGCCGTCAGGTCCCTCTCGCCCGATTCGCGAGTCGTCCCGTCAACGGCAGCAGCACGATCAACGACACCCACATGAACTGGGCCGCCGCGGCGCCGACCGTCAGCGCCACGGGGACCGACGCCAGGAACACCGCCGGGGTGGTGGTCGCCGCGAGCAGCACCAGGCTGTTCTCCCTCGCGGACGTGGGGCGGCGTTCCAGTCCGGCCGCGCGACCTCGTTGGTACACCGCGGCCTGGGCGAGGGCGACCCCGGCGATGTTCACGGCGTAGAGCGCGGTCGGCAGCGCCAGATCCGCCGTGGCCGGGTTGCTGATCGCATCGGTGGTGAACGGCACCAGGATCACCAGGCCCGTGGCCAGGAGGTTGCCGAACACCATCGGGCCGTCGAGACCGGTCAGCCCCTTGATCATCCTGACGTTGACCCGCCACAACGCACAGATCACCACGAAACTCAACGCGACCCCGAGCAACTGCTGCCCCACCCCGGATGCCGCCAGGGAACCGAGGTCCTGCCACGCCTGCGGCTCCGGCAGGTCGACGTTCACGATGAGCAGCGTCACGGCGAAGCCGTAGATGGCGTCGAAGAAGGACAGTCCGCGATCGAACTCGGAGGTGTCCCTGCGGATCACCTCGTCGTCATCGATCCTCTCCCGACCGCTCCCGCCCATGTCGGACAGCATGCCATCGGCCCGGGGCGTCGGTCAGGCGTTCTTCTCGAACACCAACCGCAGACCCTCGAGGGCGAGTTCCGGTTCCACGTCGGTGATCGTGCGCGACTCCTCGGACACCACGTCCGCCCGCAACCCGGTCAGCACCACCGCCGCGTCGGACAGGTCGGCGACGTCCGTCCGCAGGCGGTCGACCAGGGCGTCGATCTGACCGGCGAACCCGATCACGATCCCGGCCTGCAGCGCGGCCACCGTGTTCTTGCCCAGCGCACTCCGGGGCCGCACCACCTCGATCTTCCGCAACGCCGCCGCGCGCTCGGCCAGCGCGTCCACGGAGATGTCGATCCCGGGTGCGATCGCCCCGCCCAGCAACTCTCCGCGCGCGGAAACGGCGTCGACCGTGGTCGCCGTGTCCACGTCGACGACGATCACCGCGCCCTCGAACAAGGTGTGGGCGGCCAGGGCGTTGACGACCCTGTCGGATCCCACCTCCCGGGGACTGTCCACGAGGAGCGGTACGCCGGTCTTCACGCCGGGAGCCACCACGACCGCGTGGAGCCCGGGCCAGTAGTCGGCGGCCATCCGACGCAGCTCGCCGGTCACCGAGGGCACGACCGACATCGCCGAGATACCCGACAGGCGCCCGGCGCAGTCCCCGAGCAGGCCCCGGATGGTCAACGCCAGCTCGTCGGAGGTCACCGCCGGCGACGTCCGCATGCTCCAGGTGCGCTCGAGCGGCCCGCCGTCCGGGGGGAAGACGCCCAGGCGGATGTGGGTGTTGCCGACGTCGACGGTGAGTAACACGGCCCTATCCCGGCACCTAGACGGTGACGGGCTCGGGGACGCGCGGGTTCTTCAGCCCCGACCCCGCGGGGACGTCCGCCGGGTCGGTGCCCTCCGTGAGCATCCGGTTGTGGGGGTCGACGAACACGACGCGCGGCGAGTAGGCGCGCGCCTCGGCGTCCTCCATCACCGCGTAGGCGATGATGATCACCAGATCGCCGGGATGGACCAGGTGCGCGGCCGCGCCGTTGATGCTGATGACCCCGGAACCGCGCTCGCCGGTGATGGCGTAGGTGGTCAGGCGTGCGCCGTTGTCGATGTCGACGATGTCGATCTGCTGCCCCTCGAGCAGGTCCGCGGCGTCCATGAGATCCGCGTCGATGGTGCAGGAGCCCACGTAGTGCAGGTCGGCCTGGGTCACGGTCGCCCGGTGGATCTTGGAGTGGAGCATGGTGCGCTGCATCTAGAGGCCTTCCTTGAGGTCTGCGGCCAACTCGGCCTGCTGGGCGGCGACGGTCGCCTCGGCGGCGGCGAGGAATCCCGTGCCGATGGCCACGCCGACGTTGTCGATGAGGCGGGCGGATCCGATCCGGGCCGCCACCAGGAGACGCCCCGGACCCTCCTCCGGTGGCTCGCCGAGGTCGCCCGCCCGGAGTTCGAGGTAGTCGACGGAGATCTGCGGGCGCTCGGCCAGGACCGCGCGGGCGGCGTCGAGCACCGCCTGCCGACCGCCCTTGGCCGCGAACGTCCCCGCCACGAGCGCCGCGTTGAGGA
>NZ_JAALDW010000215.1:0-3887 GCF_014145055.1 Dietzia sp. DQ11-38-2 | reverse complement strand
CCGGGGGTCAACTCCTCCTCGACTCCGGCGGCGGCCAGGGCCCCGAGGACGGCCAGGATCAACGCCGCGGCGAGCGGCCACCCCCTGGCCAGGACTGCCCGCCCGCGCCGGACGCGCCGCGTCATCCGCAACTCGGCTCTGTGACTCATGGGGCTCCTCACTCAGGCGTGCCCCTCATTCGTTCCTGATCCCGGGGCGGATGGGAGGAGGGTCTCGCCCGGGGATGTGGGCCGGTGGTGAGGATTCGCTCGCCTGACCCATCCGGTCCGGACAGGGGGCCGAACCACCCGGACACCCCACAGGAAGGACTTCCCGTGAACCATCCGCTCATCAACCGCCTCGCGACAGACGAACGGGTCCAACTGTTCTCGACTCTTCAGGACACCGGGCAGAGCCCCTACTACCGCACCATGCACTCCGGCACCGGCGCGACGAGCAACGTCCAGGGCGTCGACCGGATCATGCTCGGTTCCAACAACTATCTCGGCCTGGCCAGCCACCCCGAGGTCATCGAGGCCACCACCGAGGCGGTCCGCAGGTTCGGATCCGCGAGCACCGGCAGCCGACTGCTCAACGGGACGATGTCGCTGCACGAGGAACTGGAAGCGGAGATCGCGGACTGGTTCGGCACCGAGGACGCGCTGTGCTTCTCGACCGGGTACCAGACGAACCTCGGCACCCTGGGTGCCCTCGTCGGTGAGCGGGACGCGGTGGTCATCGACGAGTTCGCCCACGCCTCACTCCGCGACGGCCTGCGGATGGCGCGGACCACCGTCCACCCGTTCCACCACAATGATCTGGGCGCACTCGAAGAGGCCCTCATCGCGGCCCGCGGGTCCTCCCCGGAGCAGATCCTCGTCGTCGTCGACTCCCTCTACTCGATGGAGGGAAGCCTCGCCCCCCTGCCCGAGGTCGCGGAGCTGGCCCGTTCCTTCGGCGCCGCACTCATGGTCGACGAGGCGCACGCCATGGGACTGTTCGGCCCGACGCGGCGGGGCTGGGTCGAACAGACCGGGACGGCGGACGCCGTGGACGTGACCATGGCGTCGTTCTCCAAGTGTTCCGCCTCCTGCGGTGGGTTCATCACCGGTAGCTCCGAGCTCGTCACCGGACTCAGGGTCACGGCGCGGCCCATGATCTTCAGCACGTCCTCGGTCCCCGCCGCGACCGCATCCTCGCTGGCCTCGGTCCGGGTCATGCGGACCGAGGAGGGGGCCCGGCGGACCGAGGCGGTGCGCCGCAACTCGATCCTGCTGCGCGCAGAACTGGGCGGCAAGGGCCTGGAGTGCGGCTCCGGCCTCACCGGCGACGAGTGGTCGCCCATCGTGCCCGTCCCCGTCGGCGACGACCTCCGCGCGGTCCACGTGTGGAACCTGCTGCTCGAGCGGGGCGTGTACACCGGTGTCGCGGTCCATCCGGCGGTCCCGGCGACCGGGGCGATCCTCCGACTGTGCGTGACGGCGGACCACACGGAGGAACAGCTGGTCGAGGCCGCCGCGGCGATCGCCGACATCCTCGCCGCCACCCGGGAACTGTCCGCACTATGAGGGTGGTGCTGACCGGGGCCTCCGGAGACTTCGGCACGGCACTGCTGCGCGGGCTGATACTGCGGGACGAGGTCGACCGCGTGGTCGCGCTCGCCCGGTCGCCGTTGCGGGTCCGACACCCGAAGATCGACCGGCGGGCCGTCGACATCACCTCAGGCGACCTCGACGAGGTGGTCGCGGGCGCCGACGCTGTGATCCACTGCGCCTTCATGGTCGAGGAACCGCGCGACAAGGAGTCGGCGCGGATCGTCAACGTCGACGGGTCGCGACGGGTCCTGTACGCGGCCGAGTCCGCCGGTGCCCGGGTGTGCGTGATGACCTCGAGCATCAACGCCTACGGCCCCCGCGGGGGCGCCGAGGTGATCGATGAGACGGCGCCGATCGGCGCCGATGAGGACCACTACTACTTCCACCACAAGGCGCTCGTGGAGGAGGACGTCCGCCGGTGGCGACGGGGATCCGATGGCCGCATGGCGGTGGCGGTCCTGCGCCCGACGTACGTGGTGGGTCCCGACATGTCCAACTCCGGGCTGGACACCATGCGCTCTCGCGTCGTCCTGCACCCGAGCCCAGGGCGGTCCTACTTCCAGTTCCTGCACCAGGACGACCTCGTGGACGCCTACCTGCGGGTGATCCTCGCCGGCGTCGACGGGGAGTTCAACCTGGGTCCCGAGGGGGCCCTGACCGTCTCCCAACTGTGCCGGATGAACCGGTCCGTGTGCATCCCCGTGCCACTCGGTGCCGCCCGTCGCATGGCCGACCTCGGGTACCGGATGCGGTTGCTGCCCTTCTCCTCACACTGGGTGACCTGCGGAGAGCCGGTGACCACGTCACGACGACTCCGGGACGCCACCGGGTGGACTCCCCGATACGACTGCGCCGAGGCCGCCCGCCTGATGCTCACCGGGTGATCCGGACCCGAGCCCGTACCCACCCGACCGTGTACCGAAAGGACCCCCATGCTCCTCACCTCCGAGAACCAGACCCTCGACTCCTACGCCCCCGGATTGCGCGATCGCCTGTACGAGCACGGCCTGCTCACCAACGAGGGTGCCCGGAGCACCGCCGTGGCGGACTGGTCCGCCACCGGTGGGACCGGTCTGATCGTCCCCGCCGCGCTGGGCGGAGCGGGCGCGAGCGCGGTCGACGCGGTGCGGTTCCAGACCGCCATCGGCGCGGTCGCCCCCTCCCTCGCGGCCGCGACCACGATGCACCACCTGTCGTGCGCGACCCTCTTCGAGGCCGCCGAGGACGCCTCGCAGGACGAGCGCGACCTCATCAAGGCGCTGGTCGAGGGCGGCACCGTGATGGCCTCCGGTTTCTCCGAGGGGACCCCCGGGGGATCTGTGTTCCGTCCGACCATGGCCGCCCGCCGGGACGGTGACGACTACCTCCTCTCCGGCCGCAAGGCCCCCTGCAGTCTCTCGAGGTCCATGAGCCTCCTGGTGGCGAGCGCGCTGGTGGACGAGTCCGAGCGGGCCGTCGTCCTGGTCTTCGACGGGGCCGAGGGGCTTCATCGGGAGGAGTTCTGGAGAAGTCCCGTCCTCGCGGCAGCCGAGAGCGACGCACTGATCCTCGATGACGTCCGGGTCGGTGCCGACATGGTGTTCCTCACCTCCGAGAACGACCCCGACGATGTCCACGAGATGACCGGTTATCTGTGGTTCGGACTGCTCATCAGTTCCTGCTACCTCGGGGTCGCCACGCGGATGGTCGAGCGACTCACCGACCGCGACCGTCTCGATCCGAAGCTGTTCTCCTCGGCGCTCGCCGAGGTCGAGACCATGCGGACCGCTCTGCACGCCGTGGCCCGTGAGTTCGACGAGGGGGCCCGCGGCGGCGACATCTCGGCTCGCCTCGCGCTGGTCCGGTGGTCGATGCGCGACGCTCTCGTGAGGGTGCAGTCGATGGTCCGCGAGGCCGTGGGCGGGTTCGCCTACATGCAGGACCCTGAACTCGCCTACGCCTTCGAGGCCGTTCAGGTGTTCGGATATCACCCGCCGTCGCGGCGGGACACCGCGGACAGATTGGTGCAGTGGGCCCGCGGGGAGGACTTCCGCTACGTCTGACGATCCTGTCTCGGTGGGGCGAGGAACTGCTGGTCACCGGAAGTCCCGGCTGCGGCCGATCGCCATGCCCAGGTGGAGGCGTTCGATCTTGTCCGCCACCACGCTCACCGCGCCCGAGCGGTTCTCCACGGTACCGCGGACGATGAGCGCCGGGGCCGAGGAGACGATCGGGCGGTAGCGTGCCCACAGCCCCACCGAGCACACGATGTTGGTCATGCCCGTCTCGTCCTCGAGGCTGAGGAAGGTCACCCCCTCGGCGGTGGCCGGCCGC
>NZ_JAALDW010000214.1:0-5214 GCF_014145055.1 Dietzia sp. DQ11-38-2 | reverse complement strand
CCGCACCCTCCGCTCGGGAGGGTGCGGCCCCGCAGGGGAGACCGGGGGTCAGCGCGCGAACAGCAGGGCGCGCTTGACCTCCTGGATCGCCTTGGTCACCTGGATGCCACGGGGGCACGCATCGGTGCAGTTGAAGGTCGTCCGGCACCGCCACACACCCTCGGCGTCGTTGAGGATCTCCAGACGCTCGGCGGCACCCTCGTCACGGGAGTCGAAGATGAACCGGTGGGCGTTGACGATCGACGCCGGGCCGAAGTACGAGCCGTCAGCCCAGAACACCGGGCACGAGGTCGTGCAGCAGGCGCAGAGGATGCACTTGGTGGTGTCGTCGAAGCGGGCCCGGTCGGTCTGGGACTGGATACGCTCGGCCGTCGGCTGGTTCCCGGACGTGATGAGGTAGGGCATGACGTCACGGAACGACTTGAAGAACGGCTCCATGTCGACGTACAGGTCCTTCTCCACCGGCAACCCACGGATCGGGGCGATGGTGATGGTGATGGACTTGCCGTCCTTGGGGAGCATGTCCTTCATGAGGACCTTGCACGCCAGGCGGTTGACCCCGTTGATCAGCATGGCGTCGGAGCCGCAGATGCCGTGTGCGCACGAGCGTCGGAACGCCAGGCTGCCGTCGATGTAGTTCTTGACGTACATCAACAGGTTGAGCAGACGGTCCGACGGCAGTGCCGGGACCTCGTACTCCTTCCAGCCCGCCGCGTCCGGATCCTCCGGGTTGAACCGGGCGATCTTGAGCGTGACCATGGTGGAGCCGGGCGGCACCGGACGGTTCGAGCCCGGGTCCTTGCCGTCGGTGGCCTTGGTGGTGTCGACTGCGGTGGTCATCAGTACTTACGCTCCATCGGCTCGTAGCGGGTCTGCACGACCGGCTTCCAGTCCAGCCGGACCTCCGAGAGGAGGCCGAGGCCGTCCTTGAACGCCATCGTGTGCTTCATGAACTCGTCGTCGTTGCGGTCGGGGTAGTCCTCCCGGGCGTGGCCGCCGCGGGACTCCTTGCGGTTGAGCGCGCTCACCACCGTCACCTCTGCCATCTCGAGGAGGAAGCCCAGCTCAACGGCTTCCAGGAGCTCGGTGTTGAATCGCTTGCCCTTGTCGCTGACGGTCACGTCGGCGTAGCGCTTCTTGAGGGCGCGGAGCTCGTCCCGGGCCTCGGTGAGCGACTGTTCGGTGCGGTACACCGACGCCTTGTCGTCCATCATCGCCTGCATCTCGGTGCGGATGTCGTTGGCGTTCTCCGTGCCGTGCTCCGCGAGCATGCTCTCCATCCACTCGCGGACCATCTTCTCGGGCTCCTCGGGGAGCTCGACGAAGTCGTGACCCGCGGCGTACTCCGCCGCGGCGATCCCTGCCCGGCGGCCGAACACGTTGATGTCCAGCAGGGAGTTGGTGCCCAGCCGGTTGGAGCCGTGCACCGACACGCAGGCGCACTCGCCCGCCGCGTAGAGGCCGGGCACCACGTCGTCGTTGGTGCGTAGGACCTCACCCTTGACGTTGGTCGGGATGCCGCCCATGACGTAGTGACACGTCGGGAACACCGGGACCAGCTCGGTGACCGGGTCGACGCCCAGGTAGGTCCGGGAGAACTCGGTGATGTCCGGCAGCTTCTCCTCGAGGACGTCCGCCCCGAGGTGGGTCACGTCGATGTAGACGTAGTCCTTGTCGGGCCCGGCACCGCGGCCCTCGCGCACCTCGAGGACCATCGAGCGGGCGACGATGTCGCGCGGCGCGAGGTCCTTGATGGTGGGGGCGTATCGCTCCATGAAGCGCTCGCCGTCCGCGTTGCGCAGGATGCCGCCCTCGCCGCGGACCGCCTCGGAGATGAGGATGCCCAGGCCGGCGAGTCCCGTCGGGTGGAACTGGTGGAACTCCATGTCCTCCAGGGGCAGACCCTTGCGGAACACCACGGCCATGCCGTCACCGGTGAGGGTGTGGGCGTTGGAGGTGGTCTTGTACATCCGGCCCGACCCGCCGGTCGCGAAGACGGTGGCCTTGGAGTGGAAGACGTGCAGGTCGCCGGAGGCGAGCTCGTAGGCCACGCACCCGGTGGCGACCGGCCCGTCGGGGGTCTCCGTGAGGCACAGGTCGAGGACGTAGAACTCGTTGAAGAACTCCACGTCGTGCTTGACGCAGTTCTGGTACAGCGTCTGCAGGATCATGTGCCCGGTGCGGTCGGCCGCGTAACAGGCCCGGCGCACGGGTGCCTTCCCGTGGTCACGGGTGTGGCCACCGAAGCGGCGCTGGTCAATCTTGCCCTCGGGCGTGCGGTTGAACGGGAGACCCATGTTCTCCAGGTCGATGACCGCGGTGATGGCCTCCTTGGCCATGATCTCCGCGGCGTCCTGGTCGACGAGGTAGTCGCCGCCCTTGACCGTGTCGAACGTGTGCCACTCCCAGTTGTCCTCCTCCACGTTCGCGAGGGCGGCGCACATGCCGCCCTGCGCGGCGCCGGTGTGGGAGCGGGTGGGGTAGAGCTTGGTGAGGACGGCGGTGCGGGTCCGCGGGCCCGCCTCGATGGCCGCGCGCATGCCTGCGCCGCCGGCGCCGACGATTACCACGTCGTACTGGTGCTGGTGGACCTGACGATCGGTCATGGGATTCTCAGTGCTCGCTTTCGAAGTGGAACGGTCCGCAGGCGTCGATCAGATGTCGTAGGCGAGGCCGAAGATGGCGTAGGTACCCAGGACCAGAACGAGGATGGTCGCGACGACCAGAAGGGAATTGAGCCAGAAGCGCGTCGAGTCCTTGCGCGCGTAGTCGGCGATAACCGTCCGGACGCCGTTGGCGCCGTGGAGCTGTGCGAGCCAGAGCATGAGGAGGCTCCACGAGGCCCAGAACGGGCTCTGCCAACGCTCGGCGACGTAGGCCCAGTCGATCCTGTGCACACCCTCGTCGATCATGAGGCCCATGGTGAGGTGGCCGAACGTGAGGATGACCAGTGCGACGCCCGAGGCGCGCATGAAGATCCAGGCGGTCCGCTCGAAGTTGCCTCGTGACCGCAGGCGCGGGGAGCGGGGCTGGGCGAGCGAGGCGGGGCGATCGTACGACGTCTGGAGAACAGGTGCGTCTGCCATGATGATCGTTCTCCTTAGATGTGCTGGAAGAGAAGGAAGAGGAGGCGGGCGGTCGCCGCGGCGAAAACCACGACCCAGATCGCCAGTACGGCCCAGAGCATCTGGCGCTGGTATTTCGCGCCCTTGGACCAGAAGTCGATGGCGACGATGCGCAGTCCGTTGAGCCCGTGGAAGAGGACCAGTGCGACCAGGCCGACCTCCAGCAACCCGACGATCGGGGTCTTGTACGAGTCGATGACCGCGTTGTAGGTCTCCGGGCTCACCGTGACGAGCGAGGTGTCCAGCACGTGCACGAAGAGGAAGAAGAAGATCGCCACGCCGGAGACACGGTGCGCGACCCACGACCACATTCCCGGGTCACCCTTGTAGATGCTGATCTTCTTATTGGGGGCCGGACGCGCCGGCGCCTGCGCAGTACTCATGGGCTTGTCGTGCCTCCGAATCGTCTGGGCGTGGTGCCATCGGCGCGCGGTTCCTGCCCGAAAGCACAGCGGGCGCCTACTAGGACTTTAGACCTGTCAGGCCGCGGACGAGAAGCAGGGTGGGTACCGTGGTCCGGACGGGTAATGCCTGTAAGGGGACCCTAAACGAAGTTACCGAGGGGTAGAAAAGGGTGTCGTTCGAGGAAACCGCAGCACAGGGGAACGAGGCCGACACCGGTTTGCGCGAGGCCGCGACCGCGGCCGCGCGGAACGCCTACCGGCCCTACTCGGGATTGGGGGTGGGGGCCGCCGCGCTGGCGTCCGGACCCGGTGGGGACGGGCGCAGGATCGTGACCGGCTGCAACGTCGAGAACGCCTCCTATGGGCTCACCCTCTGCGCTGAGTGTTCGCTCGTGTCCGATCTCCACCGCACGGGCGGCGGTCGACTGCTCGAGATCGTCGTCGTCACGGCCGGCGGCGACCCGTTGGCGCCGTGCGGCAGGTGCCGCCAGCTCCTCCACGAACACGGCGGTCCGGAGCTGGTGGTCCACACGTCCCGTGGGCGGATCCGCCTCGCCGACCTCCTGCCGGACGCCTTCGGGCCGGAGGATCTGACGTGAGCCGCATCATCGATGCCGTGCGGATCATCGAGGCCAAGCGCGACGGCGACGAGCTCGACGACGACGAGATCGACTGGATCGTCGACGGCTACACCCGAGGACGCGTCCCGCCCGAGCAGATGGCGGCCTTGGCGATGGCGGTGTACTTCCGGGGCATGACCGACCGTGAGATCGCGCGCTGGACCTCCGCCATGGTGGAGTCCGGTACCCGGTTGGACCTGTCCGGTCTGACCCGGGCCGGTCGGCGCGTTCCCACGGTGGACAAACACTCGACCGGCGGAGTCGGGGACGCGGTGACGCTCGTCCTGACACCTTTGTTGGCGACCTGGGAGCTGGCGGTGCCCCAGCTCTCGGGACGCGGGCTCGGTCACACGGGCGGGACACTGGACAAACTCGAGTCGATCCCCGGCTGGCGCGCCGATCTGGACGCCGACTCCCGGCGCCGGATCCTCGAGGAGACCGGGGCCGTGATCTGTGCTGCCGGGGCCGATCTCGCGCCCGCGGACCGGGCCCTCTACGCCCTGCGGGACGTCACAGGGACCGTGCCGTCGATCCCCATGGTGGCGGCGTCGATCATGAGCAAGAAGATCGCCGAGGGCACCGGCGCCCTGGTACTCGACGTCAAGTTCGGATCCGGTGCCTTCCGGCCCGAGCGCGCGGACGCTGAGGAACTGGCGCGGGTGATGGTCGGGATCGGCACGTCGGCCGGGGTCCGGACCAGCGCCCTGGTGACCGCCAATCACACGCCGCTGGGTCGCGCGGTGGGCAACGCGCTCGAGGTGGCCGAGTGTGTCGAGATCCTGGCCGGGGGTGGCCCTTCCGACATGGTCGATCTGACCTGTGCGCTGGCGCGGGAGGCCCTGGCACTGGTGGGTATCGACGGTGACCCCCGTGAACGGCTCGGGGACGGGCGGGCGATGGACTCGTTCCGCACGATGGTCGCCGCCCAGGGTGGCGACCCCCACGCGGCGCTCCCGGTGGCCGGGCACACGGAGGAGGTGCGGGCACCCGGCTCGGGGGTGGTGCGGTGGGATGCGCTCGGAGTGGGTCGGGCGTCGTGGTTGGCCGGTGCCGGCCGGACCCGGC
>NZ_JAALDW010000021.1:0-1712 GCF_014145055.1 Dietzia sp. DQ11-38-2 | reverse complement strand
CAGCACCGCGGGGAGGGCGGCGGGGAGGAAGAACGAGGCGCGCGGGGCCTCGATGGTCTCCGGGGTGCTGTGCACCGGTTCGGGCCCGGGACCCGCCGGCGGGCCGTGGGTGACGAACCCGCCGAGCAGGAAGCGCGCGGAGTAGGCGAAGGTGAACGTGGCGGCGAACACCGCCAGCGCGCCGAGCGCGGGACCGGCCCACGCGCCCCCCGGCGCGTCGAGCATGGACTTGAACATCCACTCCTTGGACACGAAGCCCAACAGAGGGGGCAGCCCCGCCATCGATGCCGCGGCCAGGCCAACACCGATCGCGGTGCCGGGCATGATGCGGTACAGCCGCGGCAGGCCGCTCATGGCGCGGGTGCCGGTCTGGTGGTCGACCACGCCCACGAACATGAACAGGGACGACTTGAACAGCGCGTGGGCGATGGTGTGGATGATCGCGGCGACCATGGCGGCCGGGGTGCCCACGCCGATCGTCGCCACCAGGAAGCCCAGCTGGCTGATCGTGGAGTAGGCGAGCAGTTCCTTGAGGTCGTCGCGCTGCATGGCGAACACGGCGCCGAGGACCGCGGTGGTCATACCGCAGGTGATGAGCAGCAGATTCCACACCGGGACGTCGTGCAGCGCCTCGGAGAACCGCAGCAGCAGGTAGATGCCGGCCTTGACCATGGCGGCGGCGTGCAGATACGCGCTGACCGGGGTCGCCGCGACCATCGCGTCGGGCAACCACGCCTGGAACGGGAACTGGGCGGACTTGGTGAACGCGGCCATGGCGATGAGCACCGCGATGACGGCCGCGAAGGCGGGGTCGGCGGACCACACCGGGTCGACCAGGATCTCCGACAGGACCGTGGTACCGGTGCGGACCACCATGAGCGCCGCGGCGGTGAGCAGACAGAGCCCGCCGGCGACGGTGACGAGCAACGTCCGCACGGCGGGTTGCGTGCCCTTGGGGCCCGCGAGCGTGATGAGGAAGAACGAGCAGAGGGTCGTGAATTCCCATGCGACGAAGAGCACCACCACGTCGTCCGCCAGGACGAGCCCGAGCATGGACGCGGCGAACAGCGTCATCAGGCCGTAGTACCCACCGTGGCCCGAGCCGCGTCCGAGGTACCGGGACGAGTAGGCCATCACCACGGCCCCGATCCCGAGGACGATCATGGTGAACACGCGGGCCAGCGGATCGAGGGACAGACGGAGTTCGACACCGAGTGCGGGCATCCACTCGACCGACGCGACGGTGTCGACGGGGATGGCGAACCAGATGTACAGGGCGAGGCCGCCGAGCATGGCGGCGAGCGGCCACCCCGCGTCCCGCCCCATCGTGCGGGCCAGCAACGGTGAGATCGCCGCGATGCCGAAGGCCACTGCGAGGGCGAGGGTCAAGGTCACGTGCCGTTGGCTCCGGTGGTGGTCGGGGTGGGCGTCGGAACAGACCCGTGGGAACCGAGCCCGCGGACCCAGGTTAACACTCCCGATCGGGACGGATTCGAGCAGGATTCAGGGGCATGCCGAATGACCTGCGGGAACGGGTGCTCTACATCACTACCATCCACGGCATGCCCCCCACCCCCATCCCCAGTGCAGCCGACAGGACGGACGACCCGGCGGATGAGCCCGCGGACGGCCGGACCGACGACCGGACCGACGACCGGGAGCGTGACCCGGCGGGTGAGCCGGTCGCCGCGACCCCGGACGCACCGGGGCCC
>NZ_JAALDW010000213.1:0-5108 GCF_014145055.1 Dietzia sp. DQ11-38-2 | reverse complement strand
TGTCCGACGACGACGCTCCCGGAGGCGATCAGCCGGGCGGTCTCGTCGACGAGCGCGTCGAGGTCGGGCACGGCCGGCAGGTCCAGGGCCGTGGTGGCCCAGCTCTCCGGCAGGGCTCGGAGGGTCGGGTCCCACGACTGCGCATCGCCGTGGAGGCCGGGGAGAAAGACGAGGTTCGTCATGGGCGAGGGGCTCCCTCTACATCGACGCCGGGGGGTGACCCGACTGTAGCCCGGCGGTGTGAGGAACCGGCTGGCGCTCGGGCACCTGCACGGTGGTCGCGGTCTTGCGCTGCCGCTATTCTGCGTTACTATGTACCAGTAGTCATTGTCACTGAGTAGTTGGGGGACGTTCCATGGGCAAGCAGGCCACCGAGATGCTCAAGGGAACGCTGGAGGGCATCGTCCTGGCGATCCTGTCCGACCGGCCCGCGTACGGGTACGAGATCACCGCGTGGCTCCGGGGTCACGGTTTCGCCGACATCGCCGAGGGCACCGTGTACGCGCTCCTGGTGAGGATCGAGCAGCGTGGCCTCGTGGACGTGGAGAAGGTCCCCTCCGAGAAGGGCCCGCCCCGGAAGGTGTATTCGCTCAACGCCCGGGGGCGCGGGAACCTCGACGAATTCTGGAACACCTGGGACTTCCTCGTGGAACGCATAGACCAGCTCCGTCACCACAACGACAGCCCACAGGGCGAAGGAGAGAGATGATCATGGCCGCGAAATGGATCGAGGCCCTCACCGGGTCTCTGGATCAGAAGAAGCAGTACAAGCGCCACATGGCGCGGGTCGACGCTCTCCCCGAGCCGTACGGCAGCGCCGCCAAGGCGCTCAACCGGTACTTCCTCTACTACGGAGGATTCACCGACGGCGACACGCTCATCGCGATGATCGGCGACCACGCCGACATGTGGGAGCGAGCCGCGGTCGACGGCACTCCCGTGCGCGCCGTCGTCGGGGACGACCCGGTGGAGTTCGCGGAGACGTTCGCCCGCTCGTACTCCGGCAAGGAGTGGATCGACAAAGAGCGCCGGCGCCTGACCGAGGCCATCGACGCCGCGGCCGGCGATTCCGGAGGGGATGAGGGGACCCTCTCATGACCGCGCCGACCCTTCACGCGATCCGTGTCCACGGTCTGGAGAAGTCGTACAAGGACCTGCCCGTGTTGCGCGGCGTGGACTTCGATGTGGCACGGGGCAGCATCTTCGCACTGCTCGGCTCCAACGGCGCCGGCAAGACCACAGTCGTGAGAATCCTCGCAACCCTGCTCGAGGCCGACGCGGGAACGGCCGTTGTCGACGGCCTCGACGTCGCCGCACAGGCTTCGGAGGTGCGAGAGCGCTTCAGTCTCACCGGACAGTTCGCCGCCGTCGACGAGATCCTCACCGGGCGGGAGAACCTCGTCCTCATCGCCAGGCTTCGCCACCTCGACGACCCGGGCACGATCGCGGATGATCTCCTCGAGCGCTTCTCGCTGACCGCCGCGGCCACGCGGAAGGTGTCGACGTACTCGGGTGGGATGCGTCGCCGTCTCGACATCGCCATGAGCCTCATCGGGAGCCCACCGGTCATCTTCCTCGACGAGCCGACCACCGGGCTCGACCCCCGGGCCCGCATCGAGGTGTGGCAGGCGGTCAGAGAACTGGCCGACGGCGGCACGACGGTACTGCTCACCACGCAGTATCTGGAGGAGGCCGAACAACTCGCCGACCGCATCGCGATCCTCCACAAGGGTCGGATCATCGTCAACGGCACCCTCGCCGAGCTCAAGCGGCTGCTCCCGCCCGCACAGGTCGAGTACGTGGAGAAACAGCCGACCCTCGAAGACGTCTTCCTGGCCCTCATCGGCGAGGACGACGCGGACCACACGGACAGTGCCACGAGTAGGGAACAGCGATGAACACGCACTTCCTCGGCGACACCGCCGTCCTTCTGGGGCGGTCCCTGCGCCACGTCACCCGCAGCCTGGACACCATCATCACGACCGTCATCACGCCGGTCGCCTTCCTACTGTTGTTCGTCTATGTATTCGGCGGCGCGATCGACACGGGCCCGGATTCGGGGTCGTACGTGAACTACCTGCTGCCCGGGATCCTCCTCATCACCATCGCCTCGGGGATCGCCTACACCGCGTACCGGCTGTTCCTGGATATGAAGGGCGGAATCGTCGAACGACTCCAGTCCCTACCGATCGCGCGCTCAGCCGTGCTGTGGGGACACGTGCTGACCTCGCTGTTCGCCACTCTGATCTCGCTGGCGGTCGTCGTGGGCGTCGCCCTGCTCATGGGGTTCCGCTCACCGGCAGGGCCGTTGGCGTGGTTCGGTGTCGCCGGCATCCTGCTCCTGTTCACCCTGGCGTTGACGTGGCTCGCGGTCATCGCCGGGCTCTCCGCCACCACGCCGGACGGGGCGGGTGCGTTCTCCTACCCGCTGATCTTCCTCCCGTTCATCAGCTCGGCATTCGTCCCCACCGACACCATGCCCGGCCCGGTGCGCGCCTTCGCCGAACACCAGCCGGTGACCTACATCGTCAATGCCATCCGCGACCTGTTCGCGCAGCAACCGGTCGGCACCGACCTCTGGATCGCGATCGCCTGGTGCGTCGGCATCCTCATCGTCGCCTACACCTTCGCCATGGTCACCTACCGCCGCACGATCGCCTAGATGGGCGTCACACGATTCGTCTGTGCACCTGAGACCGGGCGAGCTCGTACGTCTTGACCAGCCAGAACGCGGCGAAGGCGTAGAGCGCCGCCGCCTCCCCGGCGAACAGTGCCACCGACGGTCCCACAGCCCACGCGACCAGGACAGCGGCGGCCGGGAATGCCACGACCAGCACGGCCAGGACCCGGTAGGCCACGCGGTACCTGCGCCGCAGATTCGGATCCGGCAGGGATCCGAGGGTCTCCTGTCCGTAGAAGAAGATCGACAGCGCGGCCAGCGCGAAGAACCCGACCGCGGCCACAGCGTGGACCGCCCCCGCGACGGTGGGCCCGGGCAGAGAGGTGTCCGACGTCGGGACCAGCGCCACCACGATCGAGAGGACCCCGGCCGCGTTGAGCAGTGCGTTCTCTCCCCGGGTGTAGCCGCGGTAGGCCACCAGCGCGACGCCTATCGCCACGAGGATCCCCACGAAGACACTGCGCGCCGGCGAGTAGTAGAAGGCGCTGAGCGAGCCCCTCATCGCCACCGCTGGGTCAAGGGCCACCCACAGCAGGAGAACAGCCGGGAGCACCAGGGCGCCGGCGGCGATGACCATCCGGAGGACGAAATAGGTCTCCACGATATAAGCCGCGGGCGCCTCGCAGAAGGTGGCCGGGACGCCGTGTCCCGGGCCGGCCGGCCCACGCCCGCCCGGTGGCCGACGCATGCCCCCACCCCCTCGCCGTGGCTCGTTCACCCTCGCAGCCGGGTGCCGGTCTTGGTGTAGATCCGGTTGAGGTGTCCCTCCACGGTCCGCTTGGACAGGTGGAGCTCGGCCGCGATCTCGGCGTTGGTCAGCCCCTGACCCACGAGAGTGGCGATCTGGGATTCGCGACGGGTCAGAGACACGCCCTGAGGGATTCTGGTGGCAGCGCCTCCCGGACCGGGCAGACCGCTCGCCGATCCACCGATCTCGGAGGTGGCGATCATCCGCTCGGCCTGGATGTGGTGCTGCGAACCCGGAGTGGCGAGGTGGCGCACGCGGTCGGCGACCGCCACGGACACCATGTGCAGACCGCATTCCCGGGCACGGTGGGCGTCGTCGAGAAGTCGCCGGGGGTTCTTGGCAAGGGAGTCGGCGGCGATGTCACGCACCAGCACCGGAAGATGGCCGGTGACCTCCAGCTCGGACACCAGCTGGCAGCTCTCGCGATCGGCGGACAGCACCCCGGCCATGGCGGCCCGCGTGGCGGACCCCAACTGCCCCTCGTCGATGAGCGAGCGGACGATCTCGCGGGCCTCCTCGCTGTGACCGAAGCAGTACAGCACCCCGGCCTCGGCTCCGCGGATCTCCGGCCCGAGCGGAGAATTGGTGTACTCGCGGATCCCACGCAGGCGCCGCAGCTTCTCCTTCGCGGTGGCGGTTCGACCGGACAGGGCCGCGATCAGCGCGCACAGGGACAGCGCGCGCGACAGGTACTCCTCGGGGCCGTCCACCTCGATGGTGTCGATCGCATCGGACGCGGCGGCCACCGCCGCCGACAGGTCCCCGGCGGCCAGCGCGATCTCGGCGTCGGCGACCCGGCGCAGGCCCGGGCCCAGGCGGACGGAGTCGTCCTGCTCGACCGCGATGAAGGGCGCGATCTCCGCCTGCAGGGCCGTGACTCCGAACCCGTGCAGGACCACGTACAACAACGAGGCGAGATACTCCTCCGACGCCCATGCGTGGGAATCCATCGTCCGCGTCCGGCGGGCCAACCGCCGCAGGACGGCCAGCGCGGCGTCGGACTGCCCGAGGGCGTCCAGCGCGATGGCATGGAGTGCGTCGAGTCTTCTCTCCCACTCGGCCGACAGCGGTGCGGGGCGCAGCGCATCCGGTGGAGAATCTGCATCTGACGGGGGCTCGCAGAGTGCGGTGTAGGCCCGGGCCGCCTCGCGGTACCGTCCCGCATAGCAGAGGTGCACCACGGTCAACGCGTCCAGAACCGAGTGCCCGGGGTCGCCCGGCACCAGGAATCCATGGGCCGACTCGATCAGCAACAGCGCGTTCTCCGGGCTCCGATCGCGGTAGTGCGCGAGATCCGCCCGGGCCGCCACGTTGTCGAGCAGCACCCTGGTGAAGTCGGGCCCACCCGGGTCGTCGTCGCCACCGTGGACCGCCGAAGCCCGCAGACACTCCAGTGACCGCTCGAACATCTCGGCCGCCTCGTGCACCCTGTCGGCCCACCGCAGGCACGAGCCCGCGACCAGGTCGAACTCGGCCTGCTGCAGCGGCGTCATCACCAGCCCCGCGCGCCTTGCCGCCTGGGACAACCCCACGCCGGTGCGGTAGTCGTTGGCCTCGAACGCGGCACGGGCCGCGGCCAGGGCTGCGGACGCGTCCACACGGGCGCCCTGAACTGCAGGGGCGCCCAACACCACGGAGCGGGCGGTGGGCGGCCCGGTGCCGGCAGCGGTACCGGCGGGA
>NZ_JAALDW010000212.1:1275-4799 GCF_014145055.1 Dietzia sp. DQ11-38-2 | reverse complement strand
CCGCGGCTGGCAGTGGCGGGCCTACCCCTCATGGCGGCCCTGGGGCGCCGGGCGCAGCGCCGGCTCCTGGAGAACCCAGAGGGTCAGGACCCCGCGCCGAACCGGGCTGCGAGGTAGGGGATGAGCCCCATGCACTCGGGCGTCAGCGCCAGGCAGGACGCCTCACCCGGACCAGGGCCGAAGAGATAGCGCAGCGGGTTGTCGATCGATCCGAATGGAAACACGACGTCACTCCTTGTGAATTCGGGTGCGGTGCCTTGCTCGTGAAATCGGACCTTACCGGGCACCCGTTACCGTGCGGGACCGCACGTGGTCCGGGGTGGTCCGGGGTGATACGGCCCACCATCAGAAAGTGGTTCGGTTGCCGGGGTGATAGGGAAATACCAACGACCGAAGAATCCGGCCTTCCAGACTGTCCAGCACCCCATGAACGCGCGAATCCCCACGTGCGGCGTCGAGGCCTTACGGTGAATTCGCCGGAACTACTCGGCGGAAAGGACCACAACGGTGCTTACTCTCACCCTGGCCCAGGGAGCAGTCGGATCGGTCGACCAGAACCTCTCCGTCTACAGCGACCTGGCCTATCGGACCGGGTTCGGCCTCTACGCGCTGGCATTGCTGGCCTCGATGATCTTCTACGCGGGATTCCGCGTGGCGAGAACGGCCGAGAAGGAACTGGTGAACGCCGGCGGGACCGGCCTCGCCGAATCACACTCGATCACCGACACCGGCGACGAGGACCGCACCTCGGCCGGAAGTGCGCGCTGGGCGAGAATCGCCGCGATATTCGTCGCCGCCGGCTTCCTCTTCCACGTGGCCTCCCTGGTGCTGAGGGCCGCGGCAATCGGGCGCTTCCCCTGGGGCAACATGTACGAGTTCATCTCCGTCACCTGTGCTCTGTCGATAGCGGCCGGACTGGTGTTTCTCCGAAAGCCAGCGTTACAGGTGGCGTGGCCGTTCGTCCTGGTCCCGGTACTGGCGCTGCTGTTCTTCGGCGGCACCCACCTGTACTCGGAGGCCGCGCCCGTGGTGCCGGCCCTGCAATCGTTCTGGTTCCCGATCCACGTGTCGATCGTGTCCCTCGGTTCCGGCATCTTCCTGGTCTCGGGCGTGTCATCCGTTTTGTACCTCCTGCGTCTGTGGCAGCCACAAGACGGGGAACACGGGTGGGGAGCGCCCCTGGTGCGACCGCTGCCCCCCGCCGACACGCTCGATCGGCTCTCGTACCGCACCGCGGTCATCGCGTTTCCGATCTTCAGCGTCGGGATCATCCTCGGCGCGGTGTGGGCCGAGAGCGCGTGGGGCCGATTCTGGGGATGGGACCCCAAGGAGACCGTCACGTTCATCTCCTGGGTGCTGTACGCGGTGTTCCTCCATGCGCGCGCTACCTCAGGGTGGGGTCCCAAGAAGGCGGCGTGGTTCAACATCGCCGGATTCCTGGTGCTCGTCTTCAACCTCTTCTTCATCAACATCGTGATCTCGGGACTGCACTCCTACGCGGGCCTCAACTAGCCGTGACTGTCGGGCTCTGAGGTCACCCGTAATAAAGCGATCCGCCCGAGCGGCAGGGAATCGGCTTCCCCGACGGTCGATCGCGTAAGGCAATCGAGACAGACCCCCGCCGTCTCTGCCTCGACCCGCAGCGGCTGGATTCCATTACAGAGGCGAAGGTCCTGCGCCTGGAATAGAGGTCGTCTGACCGCGCGCCCGGCCACCCTCCCCCATGCGCCCCGCAACGGCACCCCCCTGTACCGCGGTGCCCTGAACGGCCCGCGCAGGGCACCCCAGGTCAGCGCCTTCTACGCCCGTCGCGCCCCCGCCCATCCCGGCCCGCGCACCAGGTACCCGACCCGGTCGGCCCAGGTCTCGGAGCGGAAGACATCGCGGGCGATCGCGATCCATTCGTGCGTGGCGATCCGCAACGGGTTGAACGTGTCGATGTTGGTGGTCAGCCCGTAGACGACCTCCTCCCCCTCGAGTTCGTGGGTGCCGAACAGGCGGTCCCACACGATGAGGATGCTGCCGTGGTTCCGGTCCAGGTACTCGCGGTTGCTGCCGTGGTGCACGCGGTGGTGGGAGGGCGAGTTGAACACCTTCTCCAGCGGCCCGATGGACCGGATCACCGCTGTGTGGATCCAGAACTGGTAGATCAGGTTGATCGCGCGCGCGTCCTGCACCAGCGTCGGCCGCACACCCAGCAGCGAGAGCAGCCCGTACGGCACATAGATCGTCAACGCCTCGGCCACCGGCTGGCGCAGGGCCGTGGAGAGGTTGTAGCGCTCGCTGGAGTGATGCACCACGTGCATGGCCCACAGCCAGCGGCTCTCGTGGTCGAAGCGGTGGTTCCAGTAGTAGATGAAGTCCCACCCCAGGATCGCCACCGCGTAGGCGAGCGGCCCCGAGCCGAGGTCGAGCGGAGAGAACCGGAAGAGCTTCCTGGCGGCCGTCTCCGCGCTCCACAACGTCGAGACCGTGACGACCGCCGAGGCCAGTGCCGTGACCGCCGACCCGCCGGTGATGCGTCGTAGCGCGGGCGGCACCTGAAGAGCCTGATCCGTGGGCACCTGCGCGCTTCCTGCGGCGGGCACGGGCGCGGACCCCGCGACGGGCGACGCGTGGGTGGTGGGGACCTCGTCGTCGTCGTTGCCCGGTCTCCGGCCCACACCTGATGCCACCCTCGACGGCACCGCGCCCGCGTCGAGCAACCCCGTGGTCCGGGTGCGCCGCCACACGTCTCCCGCCGTGGCCACCGCCGCGGCCGCGAGCGACAGACCCATCAGCGCCTTGGCGTACTTACCGGTCCGGGGCGTGACCGGGGCGAGCAACCTGCCCGCGATGTACGGGGCCACGAGGCTGCCCACGCCCATCGAGAGGCTGGCCATGGTGTCGGCGAACTCGTAGTCGCCGGCCCGCTCCCCCTCCGCCGGATTGCGGGACTGCCACGCGTACTCGGCCGCCATCGCCGCGATGAAACCGGGGATCGCCAGGACCGTCAGATCGATCTTCACGTCGCTAAGGATATGACGTGGATCACCTTCGTGCGAGATCGGGACCTCGCTCGCACTGCGGATTCTCTGTCCCTCTTCCAAGTTATAGCTGGTAGGGGGCCTTGCCGCAAGGCCCCGGTGCGGGTGCAGACTTGCGCGATGCCACCTGTCACCACCAGCGTTTTCTCTCTCCCCGACCGCCTTCGGGCCAAGGTCGATCCGGCGCTGATCGCGGCCGACGAACAGCGGTTCTCGGCGATCGCGGACTGCCTCTCGCAGCGGGTCACCGACCTGTCCGCCCGCCTGGCCGGCCGCCGCCGCGACCCCGCCGGCACGGGAGCCCAGACCATCACCCGCGACTCGGACATCCGCCGCCTGGTCGCCGAACTCGCCACCCTGCGCCGGTTCGGACTGGACCTGTGCATCGGGCACGTCGCCCTCGCCGGGGACGTCGAGCCCCTCTACGTGGGCCGCATTGGGTTGACCGACCCGACCGGCACCTCCCTGCTGGTGGACTGGCGGTCGCCGGCCGCCGAA
>NZ_JAALDW010000212.1:0-1265 GCF_014145055.1 Dietzia sp. DQ11-38-2 | reverse complement strand
GTTCTTCGCCGCGACGCTCGCCCGTCCGATGGGGGTGAGATCCCGGCGGAGGTACCGGTGGTCGGGTGGGCGCATCGTGGACTACTGGGACGAGGTCCTCGACGACGACGAGGCGGTCACCAGTACCGCGCTGGACGACCACTCGGCGTTCGTCGCGAGCCTCGGCCGGGCACGGACCGGCCGGATGCACGACGTCCTCGCCACGATCCAGGCCGACCAGGACGCGATCATCCGCGCCGACTCGTCGGGCGCACTCGTGGTGGACGGCGGTCCGGGGACGGGCAAGACGGTGGTGGCGCTGCACCGGGCGGCATACCTGCTGCACTCGGAATCTCGCCTCGGACTGCGGCGCGGACACCTGCTGCTGGTGGGCCCGCACCGCCCGTACCTGGACTACGTCGCGGATGTCCTTCCGGCCCTCGGTGAGCACAGTGTGCAGACGGCCACGCTCGCCGACCTGGTTCCCGACATCCCCGCTCCGGGCGTCGGCGAGGAACCCGATCCCGAGGCCGCCCGCCTCAAGTCGGGGATGCCGATGGTCCGGGCGATCGAGGCGGCCGTGCGCTTCTACGAGCAGCCTCCCGAGCAGCCGATTCGGGTCCAGACAGAGTGGATCGACCTCGAGCTGACACCGGGCGACTGGGCCGAGGCCTTCGCCTCCCCCGAGGACGGCACGCCCCACAACGAGGCCCGGCACGAGATCCTCCAGACCCTGGTCGAGATTCTCCTGGAGAAGTCCGACGCCGGCGTTCCCAAGGCGGTTCTGCGGGCGGAGCTACTGGCGAACGCCGACCTGCGCCGCGAGCTCCACCGCGCGTGGCCGATGATCGACGCGGCGGAGCTGGTGGGTGATCTGTGGACCGTTCCGGCCTACCTGCGCCTGTGCGCGCCCTGGCTCAGCTCAGAGCAGGCCCGGGTGCTCCGCCGGGACGAGCCCGCTGCCTGGACGCGATCGGACCTCCCCCTTCTCGACGCGGCGCGGCACCGGCTGGGGGATGCCGACCGGGACACGAGACGTCGGCGCCGGCATGCCGAGCGCGCGGCCGAACTGCAGCGGCGGAGGTCGGTGATCGACGAGGTGATCGCGGCCGATGACGATCCCGAGGGGGTGGCGCCCATGCTGCGCCACCGCGACCTGCAGGAGGCGCTGCTCGACCAGGCCCCCGACGACGACGCGACGACCACCGACGCCGCCCGCCTGGCCGGCACCTTCGCGCACATCATCGTGGATGAAGCGCAGGAGCTCTCGGACGCCGAGTGGCAGA
>NZ_JAALDW010000211.1:0-1525 GCF_014145055.1 Dietzia sp. DQ11-38-2 | reverse complement strand
GCGCCGCGGTCGGTGCGGGCTGCGCCGCGCTCACGCGCGCGGTCTGGCCCACGGGCCGCGTCCAGAAGCTGTTGCCGGCCGCGCTTCGTGACGGCGTGCCCGGACCGAGCCCCATCCCGACCCCCGAGGAGAATCGATGACCGATCAGACCGGAGTCCCGGCCACCCGGGGCGGGGGCGATCACCATCTCCTCGGGGCGGAGCCGCACACCGCCAACGAGATCGATCTCGCCGAGGCCGAGGAGGAGGCCAAGGGCTCGCCGCCCAAGAACCTGCTGGACGGTATGGTCAAGGCGCTCAGGCCGCGGCAGTGGGTCAAGAACGTCCTCGTGGTCGCGGCGCCCGCGGCGGCCGGCACGCAGACGCTCACGGACACCTCCGTCCTGTTCTCGGTCTTCGTCGCCTTCGTGGCGTTCTGCATGGCGGCCTCCAGCGTCTACCTGATCAACGACGCGATGGACGTCGAGGCGGACCGCGCCCACCCCACCAAGCGTTTCCGTCCCATCGCCGCCGGTGTGCTCCCGGTCGGGCTGGCATACGGGATGGCGGTGGCGCTCATCGTGGCGTCGCTCGTCATCTCGGTGCTGTTCGCGCACCCGGCGCTGGCGATCGTCGTGGCCGTGTACATCGTCCTGCAGCTCATGTACTGCTTCGGGCTCAAGCACCAGCCGGTGCTCGACATCGCGTTCGTCTCCTCCGGCTTCCTGCTCCGCGCGGTGGCGGGCGGTGCGGCCGCCGAGGTCGAGATCTCCCAGTGGTTCCTGCTGGTCATGGCGTTCGGCTCCCTGTTCATGGCGGCCGGGAAGCGGTATGCCGAACTGAACCTGCACCTCAAGACCGGCGCCAAGATCCGTAAGGCGCTGGAGAGCTACACGCCGACCTACCTGCGGTTCGTCTGGACACTGTCGGCGACGGTGCTCGTGCTCTGTTACGCCCTCTGGGCCTACGACCGGGGTTCCGACCCCACGCAGCCGTCCGGCTCGGCCGTGTGGTTGCAGATCTCGATCGTGCCGTTCACCATCGCGGTGCTGCGCTACGCCGTGGACGTCGACGCCGCCCAGGCCGGCGAGCCCGAGGACATCGCCCTCGGCGACCGCGTGCTGCAGGTCCTCGCCGCGATCTGGGTCCTCACCGTGGTGATCGGCGTCTACCTCGTACCGTCCCTCGCCTGACAGGGGTGGGCGGGCGATGTCGGAGATGACACCTGGAGGGCCGGCGACAGGGCGTCCGACGACAGGGCGTCCGACGGCGCGTCGGTCCGCGGCCGAGGCTGTGCGGACCCGGGGTGTCCCGGCCGAGCCGGCGGTCTTCTGGGGCGGCCTCGCGGTGGTGGTGGCGGTGTTCCTCGCGGGTGCCTGGCAGCGCCGGTGGATCGCCGACGACGGCCTGATCGTCCTGCGCACGGTCCGCAACATCATCGCCGGCAACGGCCCCGTCTTCAACGCGGGGGAGCGGGTCGAGTCCAACACCTCCACCCTGTGGACCTATCTCGTCTATCTCACCCACGAGGTGGTCGGCTACCGGCT
>NZ_JAALDW010000210.1:0-5103 GCF_014145055.1 Dietzia sp. DQ11-38-2 | reverse complement strand
CGTGCGCGCCGCAGGCCTGCGACCCGCCCAGGGGTCGCTCGGGTCGGGTGCGGCCGTCCTGGACGCCCCGAACCCCCCGAGCCCGGACCCGGGCGCCCTGGTGCCGGACTCCATGGTGGGCGGGACCCGCATGTACGTCCTGTCCCCCTCCCGCACCGTCGCCAACTGGTGTTCCCTGGGATTCAACGGGATACGTGACGGACGGGTCGTCAACATCACCGTGGCCCACTGCAGTTCCTTCACCGACCAGGCGACGGGCCAGTCGACGTTCCGGCCCGGCACGGTCTCCGAGGACAGCAGGTCGCCGAGGCTCGGAGTCTTCACCTCTGCCGAGGCAGACGAGGGTATGGACGCCGCGCTGATCACCGTCGACCCCGAGGACTACCCACGGTTCCGTAACTCCCACGTCCTCGACGAGAACGCGCTGCCCCTGGCTCTGTCCGGCACGCAGTCCCCGGTCAGGGGGCAGACCCTGTGCAAGTACGGCCAGCGGACGGGTCATACGTGCGGGCAGGTGTCCGGCGTCGACTCGGCGACACCGGGTGGGGTCAGGAACGTCACGATCAACCTGTGCGCGATCGCGGGCGACAGCGGAGGAGTGGTGTTCTCCGCGACCCGTGCGGTCGCCGTGACCAGCCTGTCCAACGCCTTCGACAGAAACGACCAGCCCTACCCGAACTGCGAGACCGCCCGCGCCGACCTCGCGCTCCGCGGAACGGTCCCGACGATGGTCGGGGTGACCGTCGGGGCGATCTCGTCCCGCTTCCCGGGACTCCAGGTGGGCGCCGCCTGACACATCAATCCCACTAATCACACGTGTCGCACTGGACTCAGTAATCACATCTTCGTAATCTTGGCCTCAACTGGGCGACCTGAAGTCGTCCACCGTGCATCACGGAAGGCCACCATGCGCACCACCACGAGACTCGCCGCCCTCACCGCCACCGCGGCCCTGGTCGTCACAGCGGCCCCCGCCGGCGCCGCCCCCTCCCCAGCGCCCACCACACCGGCGCAGACGCAGGTGTTACCCACCCTCGACTCCGCCCTGGGGCCCCAGCTGACCTCGCTGGTCGAGGCTCTGCGCCGGGACCTGGGGCTGACCCCCGAGCAGTTCCTGGACCAGGCCGGAATCGGCGAGCGCCTCGCCGAATCCCGGCCTCGGTGGGAGAAGGCGTTCCGCGACTCGTTCGGCGGCGTGTGGTTGGACGAGGAGGGCACCGGCCTGGTGGGCGTGGTCGCCGGCGAAGCGGGCGATCTGCTGCGCGCCGAGGCCACCGACGCCGGCTTCACCGTGCAGGACGTCGCGCTGACCACCGAGGAGCTCTCGGCCCGCGAGCGGCAGGTGAGCAAGATCGTCACCGACCTCCCCGAAGACCTCCGGGCACTGGTCACCGGGGTGCGGGTCGACCCCACCCGCAACGCCGTGGTCGTGTCCACCCGCGGCGGGGAGGCCGCCCAGCTGGGCAACCTCACCGCGCGACTGAAGGACCTCGCCGAGGTCGACATGACCGAGGCGCCCGACCCCGCGTGGGACACCGCACCGTTCGGCAGCGAGGACGGTGGGACCCAGTCCGAGGGCGCTCCGAACACGGCCGGGCTCGAACCCGCCACCACCCGCGCGGGCACACCGGGCCCGACGCTCGCCGGTGGCGACCCGGGATCCCTCGCCAGTCTCGCACTGCTCAACCAGACCGGTGTGATCCCCGAGGGCCCGATGCGCACCGTCGTCGAGCTGCTCGCCGGACTGACGCCGGGCACCGGCTCGATCATCGACGGGATGAGCCAGACGATGTCCGACCCCGTCACCCCGGTCCCCCAGAACCAGACGCGCGCCGACGGTCCCGCTCCCACCGGGCCCATAGCCGGGGGCACCGCCTACTCCGTCGCCGTTCCGGGCGGGATCCTCGAGTGCTCGACCGGGTTCAACGGTGAGCTCGACGGCTCGCCCGTCGTCATCACCGCCGCGCACTGCGCCGGTGCCGACGGCACGCGCGCCGCACTCGCCAACGGCCAGGAGTTCGGCACCATGACGCGGACCCAACGCGACGGGATCGACACCGCGCTCGTGGCCGTCGACCCCGCGTTCGCCGACCGCTTCCGCACGAACCTGGTCGGCGCCGGTCCCGACACCAACCAGGCGATCACCGGTACCGCCGCACCCGTCGTCGGGCAGAAGGCCTGCAAGACCGGGTTCCGGACCGGCTTCTCCTGTGGCACCGTGTCCGAGGTCGGCGCGACGATCGACGTGGCCGGGTCCCGCACCATCGCCAACGCGTTCACGGTCGACCTCTGCGCCCTCCCAGGCGACAGCGGCGGCGTCGTGTTCTCAGGAGACAAGGCACTGGGGATCTCCAGCGCGTCCAACGTCGCCGAGACCGGGACCTGCGCCAATGCTGACGCGGTGGCCAGGGAGAACGGGTACGTCCCGCGCCTGTCGGCGGTCCCGATCGCCGACGTCATGGCCGCCCATCCCGGTCTGACACTGCGAACCAACTGACGCCACCAGCCTCGCGGGCCCCGTTCCCCGAATCGAGTGCGCTCCACTTAGGGCGACCTCAACTCGGTGTACGGGGCCCGCGTGGCTTACCTTTAACGACAAGACCGTCGGCGGGCACCCCAGGGGTCGTCAGGTGCTCGTGCGTCGAGAAGTGCGACGAAAGGCCGCGAACCATGTCAGGCGTGACCATCACTCTCGGGACGATCGGTGTCCTGCTCAGCCTATTTGCCTGGGCCTCGTTCATCGGCGGCCTGTCGCGGATGGTGCGGAGCATCATGCTGGGGCAGAAGGACGGCTTCAACCGCGTGGGGCCCGTGTTCGCACGGATGAAGAACACGATCATCGAGGTCGGCGCCCACACCAGGATGGCCAGGAAGCGGTCGGTCGGCTTCTTCCACTGGTTCGTCATGATCGGCTTCATGCTCGGCTCGATCGTCTGGTTCGAGGCCTACATCCAGACGTTCAACCCCCGCGGCGGATGGCCCTGGCTGTCGCAGCAGTCCTGGTACCACGTGCTGGACGAGTTCCTGGGTCTGGGCACGGTCATCGGCATCACGGTGCTGATCATCATCCGCCAGGTCAATCAGCGTCGCAGCCTCAACCGGTTCAACGGTTCCGACCGCCGGGCCGCGTACTTCGTCGAGACCGTCGTCCTGCTCGAGGGTCTGGGAATGCTCTTCGTCAAGGCCGGCAAGCTCGCGCTCTACCGCGAGGACGGCCAGGACTTCAACTGGGCGCACGACTGGGTGTCCGGCCCCATCTCCACGGTCCTGCCGGCCAACGAGCTCATGGTGTCGATCTTCGCGCTGATCAAGCTGCTCACCGGAATGATCTGGCTGTACGTCGTGGGCCGCAACATCACCTGGGGTGTGGCGTGGCACCGCTTCTCGGCCTTCTTCAACATCTACTTCAAGCGCGAGGCCGACGGCCGCACCGCGCTCGGCGCGCTCAAGCCCATGACCATGGACGGCGAGGCGCTGACCATGGAGAAGATCGAGGAGCGCACCGAGGCGGACGAGGACTTCGAGCCGGTCCTGGGCGCGGGTGCGATCGAGGACTTCTCGTGGAAGGGCTGGCTGGACTTCTCCACCTGCACCGAGTGCGGACGCTGCCAGGAGCAGTGCCCCGCCTGGAACACCGGCAAGCCGCTCAGCCCCAAGCTGATGATCATGGCGCTGCGTGACCACGCCCACGCCAAGGCCCCGTATCTGCTCGCCGGTGGCAAGACCACGATGGGTGAGGAGACGGGACTCGTCGACGCCGAGGGCAACCCGGACGAGAAGAAGCTCGCCAGGATCCCCGAGGCCGCCCGCCTGGAGGCCCAGCGCCCGCTGGTCGGCCACACCACCGCCGACGTGTCCGACGACCCGACGGCCGCCGGCATCATCGACCCGGAGGCCCTGTGGTCCTGCACCACCTGTGGCGCCTGCGTCGAGCAGTGCCCGGTGGACATCGAGCACGTGGACCACTTCATCGACATGCGCCGCTACCAGGTGCTCATCGAATCGGAGTTCCCCACGGAACTCGCCGGCCTGTTCAAGAACCTGGAGAACAAGGGCAACCCCTGGGGGCAGAACAACTCGGGCCGCGACGAGTGGATGAAGTCCCTCGACTTCGACATCCCGGTCATCGGCTCCGACATCGAGGACTTCTCGGACACCGAGTACCTGTTCTGGGTCGGCTGTGCCGGAGCGTTCGAGGACCGCGCCAAGAAGACCACCCAGGCCGTCGCCACGCTTCTGCACACGGCCGGCGTGAAGTTCGCCGTCCTGGGCCAGGGCGAGACCTGTACCGGTGACTCCGCCCGCCGCGCGGGCAACGAGTTCCTGTTCCAGATGCTCGCCGAGCAGAACATCGAGACCATGAACAACGCCTTCGACGGTGTGCCCACCGGCCAGCGCAAGGTCGTCGTCACGTGTGCCCACTGTCTCAACGCTCTCAAGAACGAGTACGGCGACTTCGGCGGCGATTACCAGGTCGTCCACCACACGCAGTTGCTCAACCGCCTCGTGCGCGAGAAGCGGCTCGTGCCGGTCGCACCGATCGACGGTGGCGTCACCTACCACGACCCGTGCTACCTCGGCCGTCACAACAAGGTCTACGAGGCTCCGCGAGAGCTCATGGACGGTTCCGGTGTGACACTCACGGAGATGCCCCGCCACGGTCAGCGCTCCATGTGCTGTGGCGCCGGTGGCGCGCGCATGTGGATGGAGGAGACGGTCGGCAAGCGCATCAACATCGACCGCGTGGACGAGGCGTTGTCGACCAAGGCCACCAAGATCGCGACCGGCTGCCCGTTCTGCCGCGTCATGCTCTCGGATGGCGCGACCGCCCAGACCGACGGCACCGAGCAGGAGGGCCAGGTCGAGGTCGTGGACGTGGCCCAGCTGCTGCTGGAGTCCGTCACGCGCGACGGTGGCCTGCCTGAGCCTCGCGAAGCCGCGTGGCTGGAGCAGCCGAAGCGCGAGAAGACCGCGGCCGAGAAGGAGGCCGACGAGAAGGCGGCCCGGGACGCCGCGCCGGCCGAGTCCAAGACCGCTGTCGCCGAGCCCGCCTCGGCCCCGGACAACCCGGTCATCGACGAGGGCGAGGGCGCCGAGGTGGCC
>NZ_JAALDW010000209.1:2176-9542 GCF_014145055.1 Dietzia sp. DQ11-38-2 | reverse complement strand
TCGGCCACCCGTCTGCCGAGGCCGGTGGCCCTGGAACTCGCCCTGCTCGGCGACGCCCTCCCCGCCGCGAGGTTGGCCGAACTGGGAATGGTGAACACCGTGGTACCCGAGGGCAGGGCCCTGGAGACGGCGATGGAGACGGCCCGGCGCATCGCCGCCAACGCCCCCCTCTCGGTGAGGGTCGGCAAGAAGATCGTCGACGAGGCACCCACCTGGAGCCCGGACGAGGCGTTCGGACGCCAGAGCGAGATGGCCGGCCCCGTGATCCTGTCCGACGACGCCAGAGAGGGCGTGGCCGCGTTCGCCGAGAAGCGGGAGCCCCGCTGGACCGGCCGCTAGCCACTTCGCCGAAATAGCCTCAGGCCCGGCTCCCCTGTTGGGGAACCGGGCCTGAGTGCGTGGTAGCGGGGACAGGATTTGAACCTGCGACCTCTGGGTTATGAGCCCAGCGAGCTACCGAGCTGCTCCACCCCGCGTCGTTTGCGTCTATGACACTACGTGCCACTCACCGCGGAAGGCAAATCGGTGAACGCGGAACGACCGGAACATGACTCAACTCACACTGCGGCTGCCATTCATGCAGGTCAACTCAGTTCCCGAGGGCCTGGTAGGCGTCGACGGCCTCCTGCAGATCCTCCAGGGCCCGGCCCAGTGAGGACAGGTCCCCGCCCTGGGCCGAGCGGACCGCATTCAGCGCCTGGTTGATGTCCCGCACGGCTGCGGCACGCGCGGCTTCGTCCGTCCCCCCGGTGGCCGGGGCCGCCGGGCGCGGAGCGGTGGCAGCGGTGGGAGACGCGGCGTCCTCCGCCTCGGCTTCCGCCTCGCCGCTCTCGTCGATCCGCACGACGTCCGGGTCGGCCTCGATACCCACCTGGCGCAGCGCCTCGTACAGCGTCGGCGCGTAACCCACCGCGCGGTCGTAGCTGACCATCACGCGGAGCAGCCTGGGGAACGCGGAGTCCTGGTCCTTGCGCTGCGTGTAGATGGGCTCCACGTACAGGACGGAGTCATCCGCCAGCGGCAACGCGAGCAGGTTGCCCTCGGTGATCTCGGCCGTCTCGCCCCACAGTCGGCGGTCCTCCGCGATCGCCGGGGAGGCGATCATGATGTCCTGCGCCTGGTTGGGTCCCTGCGCCAGGGGTTCCGTGGGCCGCTGCACCCGGACCGTGATGTCGCCGTAGGTGTCCGGGTCCGAGCTCGCCGACATGTGCGCCGCGAGGAACTCGCGCTCGTACCCGCGGAACGCGGAGATGAGCTGGAACGAGGGCTCGTCCGACTCGGGGTCGGTCGGATCGGAGACCACCACGTAGTACGGCGGCTGACTCGGCCCCTCCACAGGACCGGCATTCGCGGCCTGGGTACCCGCAGGTCCACCGGCCGGCCCACCCGGGGGCGGGGTCGGGTTCTGGATCGACGAGGTCACCGTGGGATCGGACGGCACCGACCAGAAGGCGTCGTTGGTGAAGAACTGACCGGGGTCGTCGACCTGGTACCGGGCCAGCAGCTCACGCTGGACCTTGAACAGGTCCTCCGGGTACCGGAGATGCTGCTCGAGCTCCTCCGAGATGGCCTCCCGGGGCTGCACGATCCCGGGCAGAGCCTTCATCCAGGTCTGCAGCACCGGGTCCGACTCGTCGAACGCGTAGAGGTCCACCGTGCCGTCGTACGCGTCGACCGTGGCCTTGACGGAGTTGCGGATGTAGGAGACCTTCTCGTCCGGCAGGACCCGACCGCCGGCCTCGTTCGTGGAGTCGGCCGTCATGGCCTCCAGGGAACTCAGTTCGGCGTAGGGATACGTCTTGAGCGTGGTGTAGCCGTCAACGATCCACTTGATCCGGCCGTCGATCACGGCCGGGTACGTGTTGGTGTCGGTCGTCAACCACGGCGCGACCTTCTGGACACGGTCCCGGGGGTCGCGGTCGTAGATGATCTTGGAGTCCGGGCCGATCAGACTGGACAGCAGGATGTTTCGCTCGGCGAACCTCAGCGCATAGGCCGTGCGGTTGAGCCAGTTGCCGATCGGGACACCGCCCTCACCGGTGTAGGTGTACTGCTCGGTGTCCGTGTCGTACTCACGGGGACCCTCACCGTTGTCACCGACGATCGCGTAGTCGGGGTCGGCCTGGGCGATGAGAGGACCGAAGTAGGTCCGCGGCTGGGTCACCGGGATCACCATCTCCTGCCCGCTGTTGATGGCCTCGAGGTCCGAGATCTGGAAGTTCGGCAGGCCTCCGCGGTCCGAGCCCGCGTCGTCGGCGATCTCGTTGACCCGGTTGGCGGGCGCGGAGACGAACCCGTTGCCGTGGGTGTAGACGGTGTGCCGGTTGATCCAGTCACGCTGGTTGGCCTGCAGGGACTCCGGGTTGAGCTCGCGCGCGGCCACGAGGTAGTCCCGCATCTCACCGTCGATCGTGTACCGGTCGATACCCAGCGTCTCGGGGAAACCGTAGAAGTTGCGCAGCTGGTGAAGCTGGGTGAAGGTGGGCGAGAGCACGTTCGGGTCGAGCACGCGGACGTTGGACAGCGTCGTGACGTCCGACCCCGCCTCCCGCGGGTTCGGATCCGCCGAGCCCCAGCCCTCGATGTACGTCACCCGGTCGTCACCGATGTCGTACGCGGCCCGCGTGGCCTCGATGTTGCGGGCGATGTACTCCCGTTCCTTCTCGGCGCGGTTGGGGTTGACCGAGAACTGCTCGACCGCCAGCGGCCAGACCGATCCCACCACGAGCGCGGAGAACAGCAGGAGCACGGTGGCGAGCGCGGGGATCCGCAGATCCCTGATCACGATCGCGGAGAAGAAGGCGATCGCACAGACGATCGCCACGGAGAACATGAAGATCTTGGCCGGGATCAGGGCGTTGACGTCGGTGTGTCCGGCACCGGTGAACGTCGCGTTCTCGCGGAACAGCAGCTCGTACCGGTCGAGCCAGTACGCCGCCGCCTTGAGCAGGATGAACAGTCCCGCGAGACTGACCAGCTGGATCCGCGCGGCGCGGGTCAACGCCCCTTCGCGCGCACCGGGTCGGAGCCCACCGAACAGATAGTGCGTGACGAGATTGGCGAGGAACGCCAGGACCACGGCGACCATGAGCCAGGTGACGAGCGATCGCCACAGGGGCAGCTCGAACGCGTAGAAGGAGATGTCGATCCCGAACTGGGCATCGGTCTGCCCGAACGGGGTGGAATTGAAGAACGCGAGAACCGACTGCCAGCCCGTCTGAGCCACGGAACCGGCGAGCAGTCCGAGCCCGACGGGGACCCATAGCACGGTCTTGGCCGGTGAGTCGCCGAGAGCGGCCCGGTACCTCGCCAGCGCGTCCGGCATCCCCGGTTGTGCCAGGAAGACCGGACGGTACCGGTAGGCCAGCAGGATGCCCGCGGCGACCGCGAGTCCCACGAGCAGGGCGACCACGACGAAGAGACCGATCCGCGTGAGCAGCTCCGTCCTCATGACGGTGGTGGCGTCGACCGAGGAGAACCACAGCCAGTTCGTGTACGTGGAGTTGATCCTCGGTAGCACCTGGATCAGGACGATGAGGATGACGATAGAGATGGCGACGGCTCGGCCGCGACGTGAGATCGCGATCGGCCGACCGGGATTACCGGGCGGGCGGACGGACACCGGGGAAGCTCCTGGACTGCTGGGGCGGACATGCTCGTGGAATCCACCTTACGGAAAAGCCCCGGCTCACCCGCAGGTCGGTGGCTGCCCCCCGGAAACGGCCTCCTCCAGCGCCTCCAGCGCGCCCCGGAGCGTGTCCACCTCGATCAGGCGGATCCCTCCCGGTGGGTCCTGCACGGCCTCCGCACAGTTTGCGGACGGGACGAGGAATTCCGTGGCCCCCGCCTCCCGGGCGGCCCGGATCTTGTGGGTGATCCCGCCGATCGGGCCGACGGTGCCGTCGGGCCGGATGGTGCCCGATCCCGCGACCTGCGCGCCGCCCGTCAACTCCCCCGGTGACAACTTGTCCACGATCGCGACCGCCAACACCAGCCCCGCCGAGGGGCCCCCCACGTTCGGGTCGATGTTGATGTCGACGTCGGTGCCGTCCGCCGGTGTGTCACCGACGAGGATGCCCAGGCGCCCCTGGTCGGGATCGCCGTCCGGACCGGCGGGCTGCAACGTCGTCGTCGTCGTCTCCTCGCGCCCGTCCCTGGTGAACCCGATCGAGACCTCCTCGCCCGGCCGCCGGGCGCTGACCTGCTCGACCACCGCGGTGGCGTCGGAGACCCGCTCGCCGTCGATCGAGGTCAGGACGTCACCCTCACGGAGGCGGTCGGCGGCCGCGCCCTCGGGGTCGACGGCCTCGACCCTGGGCTGCATCGGGATCCCCAGGTACCTGTAGGCGGCGGCCTCCGCGGAGTTCTCCGAACCCACCATCTCGGCGGCGTTGGACTCGCGGACCTCGTCCCGGGACCGTTCCGGGGGGAAGACCTGGTCACGCGGGACCACCACCTGCACCGGGTCCAGCCAGAACCTCGTGGCCTCGAGGAGGGTGAGGTTGTCCCGGACCGCGACCGTGGTCATCCGCAGCGCACCGGAGGTCTCGTCCGCCTCCCGGCCGCTGATCTCGATGACGGGGACCGTCTCCACCCCGTCCTCGCCCTCGACACGGACGTCGCCGAACGTGTCGTAGGTGGGTCCGGGGCCCATGGACACGAGCGGAACCGTCGCGGAGGTGGCCAGGACGAGCAGCAGCACCGCCGGGACCAGAGCGGCGAGGAGGGTCAGCAGTCGGCGACTCACGGGGGCAAGGGTAGTCCGCGAGCCGATACCGTGACGTCGGGCCCGGACCTGCGCACCCGAGGGGCTGTACCGTTGTGGCATGAACCAGCCCTTCGGTTTCTCCGCTTCCGATGACGACGGTCGCGACGACGACCGGAGCCGCGACCCGGGCGGCCCCGGCGGTTTCGACCCCTCCCAGTTCGGCCAGTTCGGTCAGATGCTCTCCCAGTTCGGTCAGATGCTCGGCTCCATGGGATCGGCGATGACCGGACCCGGCTCCACGGGCCCGGTCAATTACCAGCTCGCGCGCACCGTGGCCCTGCAGGCCCTCGGACGCACCCCGGTCGTGTCCGAGGCCTCCCGGACCGCCGCGCAGGAGTCGATCCGCCTCGCGGAGCTGTGGCTGGACGAGACCACCGTGTTCCCCTCCGGCGTCCACCGGACCGAGGTGTGGACGCCCCAGCAGTGGGTCGAACAGTCCCTGCCCACCTGGGAGAAGATCTGCACCCCGGTCGCCGAACAGATGAACTCGGCCACCAAGGGGGCGATGCCGGAGGAGGCGCGCCAACTCGCCGGACCACTACTGGGGATGCTCGACCAGATGGGCGGCATGGGCTTCGGGATGCAACTCGGTCAGGGACTGGGCAAGCTCGCCCCCGCCGTGCTGTTCTCCTCTGAGGTGGGCCTGCCGTTCGCGGACGACGGTGTGAGCGCCCTGTGCCCGACCGCGATCGACGCGTTCGCGGAGGAACTCGACCTCCCACGCCAGGAGGTCCTGGTGTTCCTGGCCGCGCGGGAGGCCGCCCACATCCGGTTGTTCGCGGGCGCACCCTGGCTCCGGGCGAGGGTCCTGGCCACCGTCGAGGAGTACGCCCGCGGTATCCGGGTCGACACCTCGGGACTGGACGACCTCGCCTCCGGTCTCGACCCGTCCATCCTCCAGGACCCCGCCAAGCTCCAGGAGCTGCTGTCCGGCGGGGCCGGTGCCATCGGGCCCAAGGTCACCAATGTCAACGAGGCGGCGCTCGGCCGTCTCGAGACGCTGCTCGCCCTGGTCGAGGGCTGGGTCGACGCGGTCGTCACCGCCGCGGTCGGCGATCGCCTGCCCAGCGCCGACAAACTACGCGAGATGTGGTTACGCCGTCGCGCCACCGGTGGGGCGGCAGAGCAGGCCTTCGCCGGTCTCGTCGGTCTCGAACTGCGCCCACGCAAGGCCCGGGAGGCCTCGGAGCTGTGGCGCCGGGTCTCCGAGGCGGTGGGCACGGACCGCCGGGACGGCCTGTGGAGCCACCCGGACCTGCTCCCCGTGGGCGAGGACCTCGAGAACCCGGCCGCGGTGATCGACCGGCTGCTCGACGAGACCACCGGGGACCAGTCCGGGGTCGACGAGATCGAGAAGTTCCTCCGCGAGTCCGGGGGCGGTCCCGGCACGGGATCCGGCGGCGACGCGAACGGACCGGCGGGGGACTCCTGAGCTGCCGGCCCGTCTGAGGTCAGGGGCCGTCGTCCTGCACGAGGTCCCCCACCGCCTCGCCGCCATCCGCGGCTCCGCCGGACCCCGGCGCGAGAGTCCTGGAGTGGGCCTCCAGAAAGCCCATGGCACGCTCGGTCCGCGGATAGCGTCGCACCACCTCCCAGAAATCCGGGGTGTGACCGCCGGGCACCACGAGATGGGCGAGTTCGTGCACGACGACGTAGTCCAGCACGTACGCGGGGACCTCCCGCAGCGCCTCGCTGACCCTGATCTCCCCCGACGCGGGGGAGCACGAGGCCCACCGGGTGGTCATCGCGGGCACCCACCGGATCGACCCAGGTCGCGCGCGTCCGTCCATCCACCTGTCCGACAGCGAGGTCGCACGTCGCATCAGGTCCTCGTCGGACGCCCTGGCCCCCGACCGCCTGGCGGAACGACGCAGTCGCGACAGCATGTCGGCGACGAGCCGACGTTCCTCGGCCCGGGGCAGCCCGGCCGGCATGAGCACCACCACGGCCCCGTCCTCCACTCGCGCGGAGACCGTCCTCGTGCGACGACGCGACCGCCGCACCTCGATCCTGGGGTCATCAGGGCTGGTGGGCAGCCCGTCAGCGGGTACCGAACCCTGATCGACGTCGGATTCCGGCTGGGGCGTGGGTGACACGCCGACCACGCTAGACGACGGGCGACCTCTCTGTTCTCCACAGGTCGCACCAGGTGCACCGGGCTGTGGACAGGCCGCCGACGAGCGTCCCCGCGACGACCACGTGCGTGCCACGATGTGCTCGTGTCATCAGCGACCCCCTCCGGAGTGCGTCCACCCCACACCGCGATAAGACCCACCCCGCGGGATCCCGTCCGGGCCGTCCTGCGGGCCGGGACCGTCGTGGTGGTGAGGGACCACGACTCGGTTCAGGTGGGACTCGCACCGGACCGCGCGGTCGTGGTGGCCGCCCCCGGGTCGTGCGGACCCCGGGGTCTGGCGGCACTGCTCCTCGAGCTCGAAGGCGGGTCCGACCTCGACGACGCCGCCTCCCGGGCGGGGGTCGACGCCGCAGATCTCCCCGCGGTCGCGGGGATCCTCGTCCGCCTGGCCGAACTCGGCCACGTCCGGTTCCTCGGCCCGCACACCGCCACCCCCGAGCCGGTGCCGGCCCCGCGGCCGC
>NZ_JAALDW010000209.1:0-1843 GCF_014145055.1 Dietzia sp. DQ11-38-2 | reverse complement strand
CTGTTCCGTGCCGGGCGCGATCCGCGGTGGCCGTACGTGGCCGCGCAGCTCGTGGGCCGGTCCCCCGCTGCCGGTGTTCCCGCGCTCACCGCGGCCGCCGCGCTCGTCCTGGCCGAGGTCGCCGCCAGTCGCGTAGCGGACCACCCCCTCCAGACCGTCGGCGCATCCGTCGAGATCAACCCTGCAGAAGGGCTGTGGAGGAGACTCGAGTGGCCGGCCTCCGAGCGCTGCACCTGCGGCGCGGCGACACAGGGGCATCCTCTGTCATGATTGGAAGCGTGCCCGAACTCCCCCGTACCTCATCCCGCCGAGCAGCTCGCCTCGCAGGCCTGCCCCTGGGAATCGCCGGACGAGCCGCGGGGTCCCTGGGGCGTCGTGCCCTGGGCAGAAGCGATGGTGTATTGACCGAGGAGCTCGCCGACCAGGCGGCCGACCAGGTCTTCGCCGTTCTCGGAGAGCTCAAGGGCGGGGCCATGAAGGTGGGACAGGCCCTCAGTGTGTTCGAGGCCGGAATGCCCGACAAGTACGCCGGGCCGTTCCGCGAGGCGCTCACCAAGCTCCAGGCGGAGGCGCCACCACTTCCCCCCGCGGAGGTGGAGAGGGTCCTCGACACCCAGCTCGGACTGCGGTGGCGGGAGCGGTTCGCGGAGTTCAACACCTCCGCGGCCGCCGCGGCCTCGATCGGTCAGGTCCACCGCGCGGTCTGGTCGGACGGCCGGGAGGTGGCGGTCAAGGTGCAGTACCCCGGGGCCGACGAGGCGCTGCGATCTGATCTGCGTCAACTCCGACGGCTCGCCCCACTCCTGCGACCCCTCACCCCCGGCACCGACGTCAAGGGGGTCATCGACGAGTTGTACGACAGCGCCGTGGCCGAACTCGACTACCGGGGTGAGGCCGACACGCAGCGGGTGTTCGCCGCCGCGTTCCGCGACGATCCGCTGATCCGCGTGCCCGCCGTCCTCGCGTCCGCCCCGAAGGTCCTGGTCACCGAGTGGGCGGAGGGGCGCACGCTCGGCCGGATCGCCGCGAGCGGCACGCAGGACGAGCGCGACCGTGCCGGAGAGCTGCTGACGGAGTTCCAGTTCTGCTCCCCCACCCGCGCCCGGATGATGCACGGGGATCCGCACCCTGGCAACTTCCTTCTCGCCGACGACGGGCGGATGGTGGTGTTGGACTTCGGTGCGTCGCTGCCCCTGCCGGAGGGCATGCCCGCGGCCCTCACCTCGATGATGCGGCTCGCTCTGGCCGGGGAGGCAGACGAGTTGGTCGCCTTGATGGCGCGGTCAGGGTACGTGGGAAGGGGCGGCGTGGAGCCCGAGGACGCGATGTCCTTCCTCGACCCCTTCATCGAACCGATGCGCACTGCCGAGTTCCACTTCGACCGCAAGTGGTTGCAGGGGATCATGGCCGTCTACGGGGACGTCTCCGGCCGGGAGTTCCGGACCTCGCGGTCGTTCACACTGCCCCGCGACTACGTCCTGATCCATCGCGTGCTCTCGGCGTCGGTCGGCATGCTGTGCCAACTCGAGGCCACCGCGCCCTACCGGGAGATCGTCCACCGCTGGATGCCGGAGATCTTCCCCGACGAGGAGTGACCCGCACCGGATCGTCCCGGTTCAGCCCTCCCGCACCAGACGCAGGACCTCGTCGCCGTACTCGCCGAGTTTGTGGGCCCCGATCCCGCCGATGCGCCCCAACGATCTGGTGTCCGCGGGGCGCTCGCGAGCGATCTGCACGAGCGTGTCGTTGGTGAACACCGTGTACGCCGGTTTGCCGATGCGTTCCGAGGTCTCCCTACGCCAGTCCCGTAGCCGCTCGAACAACCCGGTGTCGACCTCGACCG
>NZ_JAALDW010000208.1:0-4072 GCF_014145055.1 Dietzia sp. DQ11-38-2 | reverse complement strand
CCGGCCCGCGAATCGGTGCGAGCGGGAATGCCGTCGGGCAGCCTCGCGGACGCCAGGGCCCAGATCTTCCGACTCGCCGAGGACAACCTGCTGCCGCCGTGTGCACCCCGGCGCGACGGGGGCAGGAGCGAGGAGCCGGCGGAGGCCACCACCTCGCCGTCGGCGCCCACCACGTCTCCCCGCCCCGCTCCGGAGCAGTCACCCGAGCCCTCCCCCGAACCCACTCCACGTCCCGCCCCGGCCTCGGTGCCGGGGGTCGACTGCCGGGCGGTGAGCTGACCTGTGACCACTCCCGCATCCGGAACGCCCGCGGTCACCGTCCCGCCCCGCCGCGGCAAGGAACTCGTCCTCCTCGTCGCCGCGTCGGTGATCGTCGGGTTCTCCCTGTTCCTCGTCCAACTGGCCCAGGAGCAGGAACTGAGCCTGACCCTGCTCTGGCTGACCCTGGCCTACCTGGGCCTGTGCGGGGTGGCGCATCTGCTGATCCGGTGGTTGGCGCCGTACTCGGACCCCGTGCTGCTCCCCGCCGTCGCCCTCCTCAACGGCCTCGGCCTGGTGCTCATCTACCGCCTCGACCTGGCCTACGCGGCGCGCGCCGTGGCCAACGGCAACGACCCGCCGGGGATGGACGTCACCAGACAGTTGCTCTGGACGCTGATCGGCCTGGCCTTCATGGCGGCCGTGTTGTACTTCCTCCGCGACCACCGGGTGCTGTCCCGGTACGGATACACCATGGGCTTCTCCGGCCTGGCGTTGTTGGCGATCCCGGCGGTACTTCCCGCCCGGTTCTCCGAGATCAACGGCGCCAAGAACTGGATCATCCTGCCCGGCTTCACCATCCAACCCGGCGAGTTCGCCAAGATCCTGCTCATCATCTTCTTCGCCTCGATCCTCGTCGAGAAGCGTGAGTTGTTCACCAGCGCCGGACGTCGCATCCTCGGCGTGGACCTGCCCCGCGGGCGGGACCTCGGGCCGATCATCGTGGCGTGGTTCCTCTCCCTGGGAGTGCTGGTGTTCAACACGGACCTGGGAATGGCGTTGCTGCTCTTCGCCACCGTGCTGACCATGCTGTACGTGGCCACCGAGCGGATCAGCTGGCTGCTCATCGGCGTCGTCCTCGTGGGCATCGGAGGCGTGTTGGCCTACGCACTGTTCGGCCACGTGCGGGTGCGGTTCCAGATCTGGCAGGACCCCTTCGCCTACTTCGACACCGGCGGTTACCAGAGCTCACAGGCCCTGTTCGGGCTCGCCTCCGGGGGCATGGGCGGCACCGGGCTCGGCAACGGGCGACCGGACCAGGTGCCGTTCGCGGGTACCGACTTCATCACCTCGACCATCGGCGAGGAGCTCGGCCTGATCGGCCTCGCGGCCGTGCTGATGATCTACGCGATCGTCGTCTTGCGCGGGATCCGGGTGGGCCTGACCATCAGGGACAGCTTCGGCAAACTGGTCGCCGTCGGCCTGGCGTTCACCGTCGCCATCCAGGTCTTCGTGGTGGTCGGCGGGGTCTCCACCCTCATCCCGCTCACCGGGCTCACCCTGCCGTTCATGGCCTACGGCGGGTCGAGCCTCCTCGCCAACTACGCCCTGTTGGCCATCCTGCTCCGGTTGTCGCACGACGCCCGTCGACCGATGCCCACCCCGCGTCAGACACCCGCGCTCGCCGAGGCGGCCACGGGCATGATGAGGACCCCGCTGCTGGCCCGCGTCCGGAAGGCCGGGTGAGCGCCGGGTGAACGCCGCCATCCGCAGGGTCGCGGTCGCCGCCATCGTCATGGTGGTGGCGCTGCTCCTCCAGCTCACCTGGGTCCAGGTCTTCCGCGCCGATGAACTGCGGGCCGACCCCCGCAACACCCGGATGCTGCTCGACGAGTACTCCCGCCAGCGCGGGCAGATCACCGCCGGGGGCCGCGTGCTGGCCATGTCGGTGCCCTCGGACGGCAGGTACGAGTTCGAGCGCACCTATCCCACCAGCCCGGTCGCGTTCGGTCCGACGGTGGGGTACTACTCCCTGCAGTACGCCACCTCGGGGATCGAACAGTCGCAGGACGCCTTCCTCAACGGATCGGACCCCAGGCTGCTCTCCCAACGCATCACCGGACTCATCTCCGGCCGGACCCCCCAGGGCGGGTCGGTGGAGCTGACCCTCGACCCCGCCGCGCAGGAGGCGGCCTTCGGCGCACTGCAACGGGGCGCCGGCCAGGGACCCTTCGTCGGCTCGGTGGCCGCGGTCCGGCCCTCGACCGGGGAGGTGCTGGCCCTGGCCTCCAGCCCGGCGTTCGACCCGAACGCGCTGTCCAGCCAGGAGCAGACCGTCCGCACCCAGGAGATGGAGCGGATCGAACAGAGCCCGGACCGGCCGCTGCTCAACCACGCCACGCAGCAGTCCCTGCCGCCCGGGTCCACCATGAAGGTCATCACGACGGCCGCCGCACTCGAATCCGGGATGGGACCGGAGACGCCGGTGTCCGGTGCGGACCGCACGCTGCTGCCCGGCACCTCCACGTTCCTGCAGAACTACGCAGGCCAGACCTGTGGTGGCGGCACCGTGACCCTCCGCACGGCGTTCGAACTCTCCTGCAACGTGCCGTTCGTGGAGCTCAGCCAGGAGATCGGCACCGACGCGTTCACCGAGATGGCCGAACGATTCGGTCTGGACGGCGGGGAACCGGATGAACTCGGGATCCCCGCGGCTCCGTCCGGCCTGGGCCAGATGGAGGACGCCGCGCAACTCGCCATGAGCTCGATCGGTCAGAGCGATGTCCGCATGACGACCCTGCAGAACGCCATGGTGGCGGCCACCGTCTCCAACGGCGGGGTACGCATGCAGCCCCAGTTGATCCGCTCGCTCACGGCGCCCGACCTCTCCGTGGTGCAGGGGTTCTCCCCTGAGGACGCGGGGCGCGCCCTGACCGACGAGCAGGCCGCCACCCTCACCGAGCTCATGGAGGGCGCGGAACGCAATGCCGGCGGCGGGCTGCCCGGGGTGACCATCGCCTCCAAGACCGGTACCGCCGAGCACGGCGTGGACGCCGCGACGACCGTGCCCTACACCTGGTACATCGCCTTCGTCCCCGGCCAGGACGTGGCCGTGGCCGTGGCGCTCGAGTCAGGTCCCGGCATCACCAGAGACACCGTGGGCTCCACCTACGCCGCCCCCATCGGCCGCGAGGTCCTGGGGGCACTCCTCGGGGGCGCGGGATGAGCCTGAACTCCGGAGCGGTGCTCTCCGGCCGGTACCGACTGCTGCGCCTGATCGCCACGGGCGGGATGGGACAGGTCTGGGAGGCCGCCGACGCGGTGCTGGACCGACACGTCGCGGTCAAGGTCCTCAAGGCCGAGTTCTCCTCCGATCAGGAATTCGTGGAGAGGTTCCGGTCCGAGGCCAAGGTGACGGCGCGGATCTCCCACCCGGGTGTCGCGACGGTCTACGACTACGGGCAGATCGACGACCCGGCCTCGGGAAACCCGCTGTCCTACCTGGTCATGGAGCTCGTGGTGGGCGAGCCGCTCTCCGATGTTCTCGCGCGCGAGGGGTCGCTACCGCTCCGCCACACCCTGGACATGCTCGAGCAGACCGGTCGCGCACTCAACGCCGCGCACGCCATCGGGCTGGTCCACCGGGACGTCAAGCCGGGCAACATCCTCATCACGCCCTCCGGGCAGGTCAAGCTCACCGACTTCGGCATCGCCAAGTCGATGGGGTCCGCGGCGGTCACCCAGGCCGGGATGGTCGTGGGCACGGCCCAGTACATCGCACCCGAGCAGGCCATGGGTCACGAGACCACCCCTGCCGGTGACGTCTACTCCCTCGGGGTCGTGGGATACGAGTGCGTGTCCGGGCGCAGGCCGTTCGTAGCCGACTCCCCGGTGAGCGTGGCGATGATGCACGTCCGCGAGACGCCGCCCCCGCTCCCCGACTCGGTACCGCCGTCGGTGCGCAGGCTCCTCTCCGACGCCATGGTCAAGGATCCGAACCGGCGGTACCCCGACGGGGAAGCCTTCGCCGAGGCGGTCTCGGACGTGCGCGCGGGCCGTGACCCGCGGCCCCCGCAGGCGTTCGCCGCGGCCG
>NZ_JAALDW010000207.1:0-1666 GCF_014145055.1 Dietzia sp. DQ11-38-2 | reverse complement strand
CGGCGTTGTTGACCAGCACGTCGACCGGTTCGGCCTCCGCCCCGTTCAACTCGTCCGCGGCGCGCCCCACGCTCTCCAGCGAGGCCAGGTCCAATTCGACGACCCGCGAGGGTCCCGGCAGCGCGGCCGCGATGTCGCGTCCCCGCACGGTGTCCCGGACCGCGAGGATCACCCGCGCGCCGCGATCCGACGCGGCACGGGCGGTCTCCAGGCCGACTCCGCTGGTCGCCCCCGTGATGAGCCACGTCTGGCCGGTGAGGTCGGGGACGTCGATTCCTGTGTGCGCCACGGAGCCCAGGTTACTGACCGCGGGCCGGCGGTCGAGACTACGGTAATTCGCGACAGCGTCCGGGTGGACAGGAGCGGGAGTCGGGCAGACGCCGTTGACACCCGACGAGAGGAGACAGCTGTGCCGGTCGAGATGGGAATCTGGCGGATGGACGGCGACAGGCCTCACCGACTGTCGCCCACCACGATGCCGACCGAGGTGATGCTGGAGGAGTTCCTCGAGCGGGACCCGTCATTGCTCGGTGATCGGCTCCTGGTCATCGGCAGGCAGGTACGCACGCCGTACCAGAAGCTCATCGACCTGCTCGCCGTCGACGCCGAGGGCAACCTCCACGTGCTGGAACTCAAACGGGACAGGACGCCGCGGGATGTGGTGGCGCAGGTACTCGACTACGGCTCATGGGTCACGACCTTGGATCACGAGAGCATCATCGATCTCGCGAACGGCCACCTCGACCGTCCATTCGAAACCGCCTTTGAGGAGGTCTTCGGCACCCCGCCTCCCGATGAGCTCAACGGCGCGCTCACTCTGGTGGTGGTCGCCACCGACCTGGACCCCAGCTCCGAGAGGATCGTCACGTATCTCCGCGAGTTCGGCGTTCCCGTCAACGTCGTGTTCTTCACCTTTCTGGAGGACGACGGCCGACGCTACCTCGCCCGATCCTGGCTTGCCGCGAGCGAGGAGGGTGCGACAGGCGTCGGCACGTCCCCCCGCAACTACCAGGGCAAACGGGCCGAGTGGAACGGGACCGATTGGTTCGTCTCGTTCGGCGAGGAGGGCACACGGGCCTGGGACGACGGTCGCCGCTTCGGCTTCATCTCCGCGGGAGGTGGGACCTGGTACTCGGGCTCATTGCACAACCTCCCGGTTGGTGCGCGGGTCAACGTCCATATCCCCAAGAGCGGGTACGTCGCGATAGGCGAGGTCCTTCGCCCCGCCACCCGCTTCGACCAGGCCTCGGTCCTCGTGGACGGCAAGTGGGTTCACCTCGCCGATCAGGAGCTCAGCGCCCCGTACAGGCACGGCCCACCGGGGGTCGCGGACAGCGACGACGACGCCGAGTACGCCGTGCCGGTCCGCTGGTGGGTGAGCGTCCCACGATCCGAGGCGTTCTGGGTCAAGGGGATGTTCGCCAACCAGAACAGCGCGTGCAAGCTCCGGCAGGAGTTCACTCTGGCCCGGCTGGCCGAGCATTTCGGATTGGACCGGAAGACGCAAACCCACTGAAAGTGGCGGTTAGTCTCCGCTCATGCGCCCCTCAGCCTCCCGCCCCCGCCGTTCGCTGACCGCGGCGGTCGCCGCCCTCGTCATCGTCACCTCCCTCACCGCTCCCACCGCCGGCGCCGCGCCGGCGGCCTCCGGCCAAACGGCACCGCG
>NZ_JAALDW010000206.1:0-6511 GCF_014145055.1 Dietzia sp. DQ11-38-2 | reverse complement strand
CTGACGCGGCCGCTGTGGTGGACGGGCCCCGCCGGCAGAGCTACGCCGAGTTCGCCGACCGGGCCACACGCCTGGCCTCCCTACTGCGGATGCGCGGGGTCGCCAGGGGAGAGCGCGTCGGGGTCCTCGCCCCCAACTCCGCCGAGGCGCTCCTGGCGCAGTTCGCGGTCCCGCTCGCCGGCGGAGCGGTCGTGGCGCTCAACACCCGTCTCGCGCCGCCGGAGGTCTCCTACATCGTCGAGCACGCGGGGATCTCGGTGCTCATCGCCGACGCCGGACTCCTGGACGGGCTGGGGAACGAGATACCGGAGTCGATCAGCCTGATCCTGGTGACCCCCGACGCCGACGGCACCCAACCGGACCCCGCCCGCTTCGGCCCCCGCGCCGAGGCACTGGAGGAGAGCCTCGCGCTGGCCTCCCCGCAGCCGGTGTCGTGGACGGTGGAGGACGAGGACTCCGTCATCGCCGTCAACTACACCTCGGGGACCACGGGACGCCCGAAGGGCGTGATGTACACCCACCGTGGCGCCTACCTCAACGCGCTCGGAGAGATCATCACCCAGGGGCTCGACGCGGACTCCCGCTATCTGTGGACGCTCCCGATGTTCCACTGCAACGGCTGGTGCACCACGTGGGCCCTGACCGGCGCGATGGGCACCCATGTGTGCCTGCGCGCCGTCCGGGGCGAGGAGATCTGGAGACTGTTCGACGAGGAGGGGATCAACCGCCTCGCCGGCGCCCCGGCGGTGTTGAGCACGATCGCCGACGATCCGGCGGCCCGGCCGGTGGAGGGGATCCGCATGGTCACGGCCGGTGCGCCGCCCTCGCCCACGATCCTGCGACGGTTCGAGGACCTGGGCATCGACGTGACGCAGGTCTACGGGCTGACGGAGACCTACGGGCCGTTCACGGTGTGCACGCCCCAGCCCGGGTGGACGGAGCTGGACCCGGACGAGCGGGCCAGCCTGAAGTCCAGGCAGGGCGTGGCGATGATCCACGCCGAGACTGTCCGGGTGGTCGAGCGGACCAGCCCCGGGGAGAAGCACCTCGTGGACGTCCCCGCGGACGGTGTGACGATGGGGGAGGTCGTCATGACCGGCAACGGGGTGATGAAGGGGTACTTCGCCGACCCCGAGGCCACCGCCGCCGCGTTCGCCGGCGGGTGGTTCCACTCGGGCGATCTCGGGGTGATGCACCCGGACGGGTACGTCCAGCTGCTCGACCGGGCCAAGGACGTGGTGGTCTCCGGAGGCGAGAACATCTCGACGATCGAGGTCGAGCAGGCGATCGTGGCGCACCCCGACGTGGTCGACTGCGCCGTCGTCTCGATGCCCGACGAGAAGTGGGGAGAGCGCCCCAAGGCCTACGTCGTGGTCAGGCCCGGGTCCGGACTCGACGAGGACGGTGTGATCGACCACTGCCGGACGAGGATCGCCCGGTACAAGGTGCCGGGGGCGGTGGAGATCACCGAGGCCCTGCCACGGACCTCCACCGGCAAGGTCCGCAAGAACGAACTGCGCGACGCGGCGTGGGCGGGGTGGGATACGCGCATCAACTGAGACGCCCGCCCCTGCGCTACTGACGGCCCCGCTCCTGCGGTGAGGGCCCGGGTGGCGTTATTGTTGTCCCCAGGACCACAATCCGGTGCGCCCGGTCAGTTCGGAACGCACCCAGCCCCGACTCGCAGGAGGTCGACGCAGGCCCATGACGAACATCGTCGTACTGATCAAGCAGGTTCCGGACACCTACTCGGAGCGCAAGCTCTCGGATGGGGACTTCACCCTGGACCGCGAGGCCGCGGACGCGGTCCTCGACGAGATCAACGAGAAGGCCGTTGAGCAGGCACTCCAGATCAAGGAGGCCGAGGGGGGCGAGGTGACCGTCCTGACCGCCGGTCCCGACCGCGCCACCGAGGCGATCCGCAAGGCCCTGTCGATGGGCGCGGACAAGGCCGTCCACCTCAACGACGAGGCGCTCCACGGCTCGGACGTGGTCCAGACCGCGTGGGCCATCGCCAACGTGCTGGGCACCATCGAGGGCACCGAACTGGTCATCTGTGGCAACGAGGCCACCGACGGCCGCATGGGCAGTGTCCCGGCCATCATCGCCGAGTACCTGGGCCTGCCGCAGGTCACGCACATGCGCACCCTCGAGGTCTCCGGCGGGACGATCAAGGGCGAGCGCGAGACCGACGAGGGCGTCTTCGAGATCGAGGCGTCGCTGCCGTGCGTCGTGTCGGTCGGCGAGAAGATCAACGAGCCGCGGTTCCCCTCCTTCAAGGGCATCATGGCCGCCAAGAAGAAGCCGGTCGAGGTCCTGACGCTCGCCGACACCAACGTCGAGCCCGGCCAGGTGGGCAAGGACAACGCCGCGTCCACCGTGATCTCCTCCGTCCCCAAGCCGCCGCGCAGCGCCGGTGAGAAGTTCAACGACGAGGGCGAGGGCGGCAACGAGGTCGCCAAGTACCTCGTGGCGCAGAAGCTCATCTGATCGCGCTCACCCCGAACGACTCCCACCACAGTTTTCCAAGGAGAATCCACCATGGCTGAAGTCCTCGTCGCGGTCGAGCACGTCGACGGCGAACTCAAGAAGGTCACCCTCGAGCTGCTCACCGCCGCACGTGCGCTCGGCGAGCCGTCCGCCGTCGTGTTCGGTGAGACCGGCACCGCCGCGGCGCTCACCGACGCCCTGAAGGAGGCCGGCGCGGAGAAGATCTACGTGGCCGAGGGCGACGCGGTGCAGAACTACCTCGTCACCCCGAAGGTCGACGTCCTCGCCGGGCTCGCGGAGCAGGGCGCGGCGGCGATCGTCCTGGCCGCCACGTTCGAGGGCAAGGAGGTGGCGGGTCGGCTCGCCGCCCGCACCGGCTCCGGCACCCTCTGCGACGTCGTCGAGATCAAGTCCGACGGCTCCGCCGTCCACTCGATCTTCGGCGGCGCGTTCACGGTCGAGGCGACCGTCGCCGGCGACACGCCCATCTACACCCTGCGTCCGGGTGCCGTCGAGGCCGTGCCCAGCGCCGGTGCGGGTGAGGTCGTCGAGATCGACGTCCCCGAGCCCGAGAACGCCGCCAGGGTGATCTCCCGCAACCCGATCGTCGGCGGCGACCGTCCGGAACTCACCGAGGCCACCGTCGTCGTCGCGGGTGGCCGTGGCGTGGGGTCGGCCGAGAAGTTCGAAGAGGTCGTGGAGCCGTTGGCGGACTCGCTCAAGGGCGCGGTCGGTGCGTCGCGTGCCGCCGTCGACTCGGGGTACTACCCGGGTCAGTTCCAGGTCGGTCAGACGGGTAAGACCGTCTCGCCGCAGCTGTACATCGCCCTCGGCATCTCGGGCGCCATCCAGCACCGTGCCGGAATGCAGACGTCCAAGACGATCGTCGCCGTCAACAAGGACGAGGAGGCCCCGATCTTCGAGATCGCGGACTACGGCATCGTCGGCGACCTGTTCGCTGTCGCCCCGCAGCTCACCGAGGCCATCAACGCCCGTAAGTGAGGGCGGCGTCACGGCGTCGAACGGCATCCACCGGACCCCGGCACCCCTGCGGTGCCGGGGTCCGGTGCGTTCGGGCGTATTCTTGCCGACGTCATGCTCACGATCCGCACAGCGCACTATCTCGACCACGCCGCGACCACCCCGATGCGTCAGTCGGCTCTGGCCGCCTATGTCGAGGCCGCCGCGAGCGTCGGTAACGCCTCCTCTCTGCACGGAGCCGGCCGACATGCGCGGCGTCGGCTCGAGGAGGCCCGCGAATCACTGGCCGCCCACCTCGGCTGCAGGCCCTCCGAGGTCGTGTTCACCTCCGGGGGGACCGAGTCCGACAACCTCGCGGTACTGGGTCAGGCTGCCGCCTCGAGCGGCGACGTCGTGGCCGTCGGGGCGACCGAACACCACTCGGTTCTCGACTCCGCCGCGCACCTGGCCACCTCACGCGGCGGGGGTATGGACGTCCGTGTGCTGCCGGTGGATCGGTGCGGGGCCGTCGCGCCCGACTCGGTCCGCGGTGTGCTGGACGAGGTGGGGGAGCGCCTGGCCCTCGTCGCCGTCATGCTCGGCAACAACGAGATCGGCACCCTCAGCGACGTCGCCGGGGTGGCGGCCGTCGCCACCGCCGCCGGCGCGGCGGTCCACACCGATGCGGTACAGGCCGTCGGACACATCCCGGTCGACTTCGGCTCCCTCGGTGTGACGTCTCTGAGTCTGTCCGCCCACAAGTTCGGTGGCCCCCTCGGGGTCGGAGCGCTCATCATCGACCGCGGCGCCGCGTGTCTCCCGGTGGGCTTCGGCGGAGGCCAGGAGCGGGATCTCAGGTCCGGGTCGGTGGACGTCCCGGGGGTCGTCGCGATGGCCGCTGCCCTCGACGAGGCCGTCCGGGACATGGAGGCCGAGGCGATCCGCCTGGAACGCCTGCGGGACCGGTTGGTCGCGGGCGTCCTCGCCACGGTCCCGGACGCCGTGGCCAACGGAGGTGGGCAGAGGCTGCCGGGGATCGCCAATCTCACCTTCCCGGGCTGCTCCGGGGAATCCCTGATCCTGCTGCTCGATGCCGCGGGGATCGAGTGCTCCACCGGCTCGGCGTGTACGGCGGGGGTGGCCGAGCCCAGCCACGTGTTGCTCGCCCTGGGCGCGGGGGACGCGGCCGCGAGGAGCAGTCTCCGACTGAGTCTCGGCCACACCACGACCGAGGAGGACGTGGACGCGGCGATCGCCGCCCTGGCCCCTGCGGCCGAGAGGGCCCGCGTCGCGGGCCTCGGGTTGATCGGCACCGGGGTGACGACGTCGTGAGGGTCCTCGCCGCCATGAGCGGGGGAGTCGATTCCGCCGTCGCCGCCGCACGAGCCGTGGCCGCCGGTCACGAGGTGGTGGGTGTGCACCTCGCCCTGAGTGCGGACCCGGCGACGCTGCGGACCGGTTCCCGCGGCTGCTGTTCGCGTGAGGACGCGGGTGACGCACGCCGGGTGGCCGATCTGCTGGGCATCCCGTTCTACGTGTGGGACTTCGCGGAGCGGTTCAGGGCGGACGTGATCGACGACTTCGTCGAGTCGTACTCCCGCGGCGAGACCCCCAATCCGTGCCTGCGGTGCAACGAGCGGATCAAATTCGAGGCGCTCCTCGACCGGGGGATGGCCCTCGGGTTCGACGCGGTGGCCACCGGACACTATGCCCGCCTGTCCGTCGAGGAGACGGACTCGGGCGAGTCGCGCCCGGTCCTGCGCCGCGCGGTCGATCCCGGCAAGGACCAGTCCTATGTCCTCGGTGTGCTGACCCCTCGACAACTCGCGCACTCGATGTTCCCGCTGGGGGACTCCTTCAAGTCCGAGGTCCGGGCCGAGGCCGAGTCGTCCGGCCTGCCCGTGGCGTCCAAGCCCGACAGTCACGACATCTGCTTCATCCCCTCCGGTGACACCCGTGCCTTCCTCGGCGCGAGGATCGGGCTGCGTCCCGGCGCGGTGGTCGACGCCGACAGTGGCGACGAACTGGGCAGGCACGACGGTGTGTACGGGTTCACGATCGGGCAGCGCAAGGGACTCGGGTTGCCGGGGCCGGCGCCCGACGGCCGACCCAGATACGTGACGTCCATCGACGCGGATTCCGGGACGGTGACCGTCGGGGGGTCGGAGCACCTGCTGTCCCGGGCGATGACCGCGTCCTCGCCGTACTGGTTGGTGGACGAGAGTATCCGGGAGACCGCGTGCCACGTGCAGATCCGTGCGCACGGAGAGGCTACTCCGGGATACGTCAGACGGGTGGGGGACGGTCCGGACGCCCGGTTGGAGATCTCGCTCGACGAGCCCGTGCGCGGGGTCGCCGCCGGCCAGGCCGCCGTGCTCTACCGACCCGAGCCGGACGGCGACCGCGTTCTGGGAAGCGGCACGATCACCGCCTCCGTCCCGGTCGCGACCACTCCGTGACCACCATCGTGCCGGGATTCACCGGCCCGGGCCCCATGCGGGGAACGGATCCCCGGGAGGCCGCGAGGGTGGTGCTCGGTGAATGCCACCGGATGCCGTTCCTCCCGGAACTCGCCGACCGGGGGCTCGGAGCCGATCAGGTGGGCAGGACCCTGGCCATGCTCGCCGATCTCCCGGTCGACATCTCCACCCGGGGCTGGCGCCTCGCGGGCTCACCGGGGCGACCCGCCCGGACGGCCTCCGACCTGCTCGACCGTGACGTCGACGCGCTGGAGGAGGCCGACGAATCGGTGAGGGATCCCGAGGTCGACCGCGCCTCGGAGGACCGTCGCCTCGTGGTGCGGGTGCTGGGCCCCTGGTCGCTCGCCGCGCGGGTGGAACTGCCCGCCGGGTCCCCGGTCCTCACCGATCGCGGGGCCCGGAGGGATCTCGCCGAGGCACTAGCCGAAGGGGTGGCGGCGCGCGTCACCCGGCTGGCTGCACGCCTGGGCGCCGGTGTGAGGATCGTGCTCGACGAGCCGATGCTCTGGCACGTCGCGGCCGGTTCCGTCGCGGGACCGAGCCGATTCGACCCGATCCCGGCGGTGGCCGAGGACCGGCTG
>NZ_JAALDW010000205.1:0-5941 GCF_014145055.1 Dietzia sp. DQ11-38-2 | reverse complement strand
CCGGTCCTCCGCGCGACACCTGCTCAGTTCCTCCTCCGCCGTTGCCGCCTCCGCGACCGGATCCGGTGAACCGCCGTCGCCCGGTTCACCGGCGCCTGTGGGGCCGTCGGTCGAGTCCGCAGGCGCATCCTCATGAGACGCCACCGCCGCGGCGAGGGCCTCCCGACGTCGGGCCAGGTCTTCGGGGGTGTCCCCGTTGAGCAGGTCGGCCCTGCGTCGCCGGTGCGCCGCGAGGTCGGCCCGGAGTCCCTCGGCCCGTCGTTCGCGCGTCTCCGCCTCGGCGAGCGAAGCGCAGCCACAATCGAGCAGTAACTCTTCGAGGCGGGCCCTGGCCGTCGACTCCGCGCGGCGGACGGCGTCGGTGTCCCCGGCGGGGACGACGGTCAGCGACACCGTTCCCACCCGGAACACGGTGTCCTCGACGATCTCGCGCTCCCAGCCCACGGACGCATCGATCGTCTCCTCGCCGATGCGGGCCGTCCCCTCGCCGGCAACTGTCACCGTCGGGGCGCTGGCCGCGCTCCGGACCACGGCTTCGCGTAAGGATGCCTCCGCGGCGCGGATCCGGTCGACGGTGCCGCCGGGGAGGTCGATGGCCGCGAGCTCTGCCTCGGTAGCGGCGAGCTCCCGCCCGACAGAACCGAGGGTCTCGAGAAGAGAATCGAGGCCCGACAGGTCCGCGCGACGCCGAGCCTGCTCGCGAGCGTCCCGATCCGCGTCGGCCAGTCTGCGAGCTCTGGTGACCCGTTCCTCGGCCGCCTCCAGGGCAGCTCGCGCCTCACTCGCCCTGCTCTCGGCCGGCTCCAGTCGCCGCGCCGCATCCTCGGTGGCATCGCGCAGCTCGGTTTCCCGGATCACCGCCTCCCCGCGGAGCGCGATGAGGCTCGCGCGCTCCCGCTGGAGCCGGGTCGCCGCATCGTACGCGGCCGCGGCGCGGTCGACCTCGGCCTCCGCAGCTCTCAGTGCCTCCCGTAACCGGTCCACCGACCGTCCCGACTCCTCCAATCGCGCCACCTCCAGCTCGACGGCCTCGAGGGAGGAACGACGGCTGGCGTGGACGGCCGAGTGGTGGGCGTGTTCGGTCACCGCGGCATCGAGCTCGGCCAGTCTCGCCCTGGCCTCGGCCAGGGCGGACCGTGCGTCAGTGAGCCTGGTCTCGGACCGCGCGAGGTCACCGGTCGGTTCTCCCCGTCGCGCCGTGAGATAGCGGTGACGCTCCTCGGCGACCCGCGTGAGCAGGGTGTCGTCGCCGGTGGGATCGGCGCCACCGGCTGCGGTGTCCAGGGCTCGCCTCAGCGACTCCATCCCCTTGCCCGCCTCCACCTGGCCGATGGGTTCGTCCTGGGCGATGCGGAGAGCCCTCCACAGAGACCTGTCGACCCTGCGGTCGAGGACGTCCCGCACGTAGTCGTGGGCGTCGTCGCCCGTCAGTGCCACCTTCGCCGACTCGGGGAACTCGAGCGTGGTGCGCTTTCCGCGGACGAATTCCTTGCGGTACCGCATCCGCTCGCGGTCCACGGTGAATTCCGCCTCCACCACCACCGGAACGTCACGGCCCACCGGGCTGGCCGCCTTGATCTCCGCCCGCCCGGAGGACGCCTTGTGTTCGAGGAGCATCTCCAGCGCGTCCATGAGGCTCGTCTTCCCGGACTCGTTGGGGCCCTCGATCACGAACACACCGCGAGGGGGCACCTGCACCTCCTCCCGGGCCACCCCACGGAAGTCCTCGACACGGAGTCGGTGCAGGATCATCGGTTGCCTCCGTCCACGAGCCGGTGGAGCAGACTGAGAGCGTTGCCCGCGTCCTCGGAGTCCGATCCGTCCGAAGCCGCCAACCCCACGAGGTCCTGCACGGCACGCTCGGCGTAACCGTCGACCATCCCGGCAAAGTCCGAGTCGTCGGCGCGGACCACGAGATGCGTGAGCCGCTCCCGCAGGTAGGCCGCCGCGAACAATTCCGCCCACGTCTCCAGGAGATCGTCGATCCTGGCGCGCAGGGCCACGTCCACGGTCCCGGTGAGACCCAGTTTGAGGACCGTCCTGGGTTTGTCCCGTACGGCCTCGATGCCCTCGGCGAGCGCGTCGAGGTCCGAGTCGGTCTCGATTTCCGCGGTGATCGCGAGAAACGACCATCGCCCGGTCCGCACCGGTGTGACCAGGCAACTGCCCGTGCCACCGGTCGACCCCTCCGCCCCGAGCTCGACGAGGAGTGCATGACCGGACGCCTTCTCCACATCATCGAAGGCCGTGGTCTCCGGGCTGCCCGGGTACCAGATCCGGTCGCCTGCCCCTACACGGGTGACGGAATGCCTGTCGCCGAGCGCCACGTAGTCGACCAGACCCGACCCGACGGCGGCCTCGAGGTCCGCGACGCGGATGGCCTCGACGGACGGTGAGTCTCCGCCGTAGACCTCATCGGTACCGCCGTGTGCGACGAGCACTCTCAGGTTGTCCGTCGGTTCGAGGTCGCCGAGAAGAGCGGGAAGCCGGGCGGGATCCGGGCGTTTCGAGGTCCACGGGACCCCCACCACCTCGATTCCGGGACGCACCTCGACGGGGTCGGAGTCGCAGAGGACGGTGACGGCCCCGCCCTCCACCGCCGATGAGAAGTCCCGACACCGCAGGACCGAGGAGACGTCGAGCGGGTCGTGGTTTCCGGGAAGGATCAGCACCGGCACGGGGAAGGCGGCGAGAACCTCCGCGGCACGGAGCACGATCGAGCGGGGGACCGCGTTGTCCTCGAACGCGTCACCGGCGACGACGACGAACTCGGCGCCGTGCTCGACGGCCAGATCCCCCAGCGACGCCACCGCGGCGAGACGGTCCGCGGTGTACACCGCCTGCGACTCCGTACCGAGAAATCGCCGGGTCATCCCCAACTGCCAGTCCGCCGAATGAAGGAATCGGATCATGCCGCCGCCCCGTCGCCTGTCCATGGCCGCATCGTAGGTCGACGCTCCGACACGGTCTCCTCGGGATGCACCCCGGGTGCGCCGATCACGGGTACCGGTACCGGGTGAAGGCATCGAGAAAGTCCTCGAGGTCGGCCACCACACGCAACTGCTCGAGCGGGTCCCCGGTCGCCGCGGCGGCGAGTCTCCTGGTGACCGGCGCGTCGAGCAGGTCCTCGAGACCTGCCGGGGCCGGTGTGGGAAGCGCGGGGAGCAGCGGATCACGCCCCCACAGGCCGTCCTCCACATCGAACGCGATCGCGCCGGTGTCCCCCTCGGCGTGCCCTCCCAGCACCGCGCCGACCGCCCCGGCGCTCAGTCCCCGGAGCGCGAACATCACCTCGGGTGTGGCGTCCCACCACTCCACCAGGACGTAAGCGGCGGACAGGACATGCCGGCAGGGGCCGGGTTGTACCGGACAGCGGCACGTGAACCGGGTGGCACCGTGGACCGCCGGGAGCAGCAGGAACCCGACGGTGTCGGAGAACTCACCGGCGAGCGCGCGCAGAACTCCCCCGTCCTCGCCCCGGAGCGCCACCCGCAGAGCCTCGGTGTCCTTGGTGTCGAGCGGGGAGAACTCGAACTCCACCGTGAACGGGTCCGCTTGGCTTCCGTCGACGTCGCATCGCACGATCCGGCCCGAGTGCTCGAGCGAGAGCACCCGTCCCTCGCGCGCATCCCTGCGGCCGAGGGACACCTCGCCGCGGGTCGCACCGGACTCGATGTCCGAGGACCACCGGCGACTCCACATGTGCGTCCCGAACGCGCCGGCCCTCGACCTGGTGGGGATGCCCACCCCCCCGCCCGCACCCCGCCGGCTCACTCGTCGTCCCTCCCCTCGCCTGTCAGCGCGACGAGAGAGGCGAGGTCCGCATCGGTGAGGTCGGTGAGCACGCCCGCGAGGGGCCCCAGTGTCAGATCCGCCAGCTCGCGTTTGGATTCGAGCAGCTCGTCGATGCGGTCCTCGACCGTCCCCGGGGCCACGAGGGTCCGGATCTGGACGGGACGGGTCTGACCGATCCGGTGCACCCGGTCGGTCGCCTGGTTCTCCAAGGCGGGGTTCCACCACCGGTCCAGATGCACCACGTGGTTGGCCTCCGTCAGCGTGAGCCCGGTCCCGCCCGCCCGGAGTGACGCGAGCATCAGCGGCGGCCCCTGCGGGCTCTGGAACACCTCGACCATCGACGCCCGACCGCCTGCGGTGACGCCCCCGTGGAGGAAGGGCACCCCTGTCGCCGCGCGACGCTCGAGCAGCGGGAGGATGAGGTCCCCGAAAGCCCGGTACTGGGTGAACAACAGGACCTTCTCCCCCGCGTCGAGGATCTCGGTGAGGACCTCGTCCAGTGCCGCCAGTTTGCCGGACCGGTGTCGCCCACCCCGCAGCAGCGAGGACCCGTCCCCGAGATAGTGCGAAGGATGGTTGCAGACCTGCTTGAGCGCGCTGAGACCGGACAGGATCGCACCCTTGCGGGACGCTCCCTCAGACTCCCTGACCTGCTCCATCATGTCCTCGACGACCGCCTGGTACAGCGTCGCCTGCTCACGGGTCAGGGGGGCGTCGACCCTGATGTGTTGCTTGGCCGGGAGATCCGCGGCCACGGCCGGGTCCGACTTGAGCCGACGCAGGACGAACGGGGCCGCCAGGGCGCGCAACCGGGTGGCCGCGGCCTCGTCTCTGTGCGATTCGATGGGGACCGCGAACCGGGCGCGGAAGGTGCTGGCCGACCCGAGCAACCCAGGGTTGGCGAAGTCGAACACCGCCCGCAGTTCGTCCAACCTGTTCTCCACCGGGGTCCCGGTGAGCGCGATCCGGTGCCGGGCGGGGATGGAGCGGATCGCGCGGGACACCGCGGTCGCCGGGTTCTTGACGGTCTGGGCCTCGTCGGCGACCACGCGTCGCCACTCCACCCCGGACAGCAGGTCGACGTCCCGGGTGGCCGTTCCATAGGAGGTCAGGACGAGATCCGAGTCCGTCATCCGCGCGGCGGCGCCCTCCCCCCGGCCGCGTCCCTGACCATGGTGGACGTGGACCCGGAGCTCCGGGGCGAACCTCGAGGCCTCACGCTCCCACGTGGACACCAGGGTCAGGGGCGCGACCACCAGGGTGGGACCGGACCCCCCGGTCGCGTGTTCGGTCGCCGTGAGCGCGAGGACCTGCATCGTCTTGCCGAGCCCCATGTCGTCGGCCAGGACCGCGCCGGTGCCGGCCCGCGAGAGGGCCGCGAGCCACCTGACGCCGTCCAGTTGATACGGCCGCAGGGAGGCCCGGAACCACTCCGGCAGCGCGATCGGCGACGACGACGAGGGGATCCAGTCGAGGGTGGTGGGCGCCTCGACCTCGACGCCCTCCGCCTCGTCGGACATCAGTGCCGCGACGAGAGCCGGGGCTGTCGTCCTCTGACCTCGCCTGGCCGCGAGGAAGCGAGCCGCCCGTCGGAGCGCGCCGGGATCGGCGCGGACCCACTGTCCACGGAGCTTGACCAGATCCGAGGCGGCGTCGAGCAGCATCCGGGCCTCGGTGGCGTCCAGCGGGCTGTCGTCGACCACCAGCTCCCAGTCCACATCCGCCAGCTGTTCGAGCCCGAGTCGGTGCCCCGAGTCCACCGACTCGGTCCCGGGCTCCGTGACGGTCGCCCTCACCGCGGTTCTGACCCTCGTCCAGGATCTCGGGAGGAGGACCTCGATCCCACGGCCACGGAGCGCCTCGACGCCCTCGTCGACCAGGTCGACCACGAGGTCGGTCGGGAGCAGCAGATCGGGAGCGCCGGCCGCCTGGGTGGCGCGGGACAGCGGCGGCCACGAGCGGACCGCCCGCGCCACCACATCACGTACGGGCCCGTCCACCGAGGAGGTGTCGGCGAGATCGGAGAACGGACGGAGCGAATCCGCGCCCGTCCGGACGAGCACCTGGAACCGCCAGACGACGCCGACGTCCGAGGACTCCTCCGCGCGACCCCCGACGGTGGCGCCGTCCACCGTGTCCCCGTCCA
>NZ_JAALDW010000204.1:0-7714 GCF_014145055.1 Dietzia sp. DQ11-38-2 | reverse complement strand
AGCCGCCGACGACGACGAGGGCCGCAGCCGCGACCAGACCCGCGACCCCGGTACCCGCCCGACGCGCGATCACGAGCCCGGCGGGGTCGGGACCGGGCCCAGGTACGGGGCGATCGCCTCACACCGTGGCACGCGGGGGTTGGCGGGATCGAGCGCGTTGAGCACGAAGTCCGCCGTCCGCGGGTCGGAGGCGATCGCCAGGTGTTCGGCGTGGTTCTGCTCGCACCCGTCCTGGATCACCACGTTGGTCGTCTGGGGCCCCGGGACCAGGCCCGAGGTGTAGGGCGTGACCAACTGGTCGTACCGGGTGACGACGTTGAGGTAGCGCACCCCGGGTGCGTAGGGGGACCCGCCGCTCCACAACAGCTGTAGAATCTCGGAGCCGGGGGACATCTGGGACAGGGCGGGGATCTGACCCAGCTGCTCCGACACTCCCGGCACATCGTCCAGCGACCTGCGCATACCCCCTCCGGAGCCCTCCCACAGCGGGGCGATGGATGCGACGGTATTCACCGCGCCGGGGCGGCCGACCTTGGCCACCAGGCCGGAGACCAGGGTGCCCTGCGAGTGCCCCACCAGGTCGACCTGCTGGGCGCCGGTGGCGGCCAGCACACGATCGATGAACTCCCCGACCTGCGGCACCGAGACCGCCATGATGTCCGAGAGCCCGCCCAGCACACTCACCGGCCACGGGACATCAGGCAGGGCGCCGTAGGTCAGCGTGAACACGCAGTAGCCCTCGTTGTGCAACAGCGGACCGTACGTGGGCCAGTTGGTCACCGCACCTCCCGAGGTGCCGTGGACCAGCACCACCGGACGCGGCTTATCGGCCGAGGGCCGACACGTCCAGTCATTCGCCCCGGGAAGTTCCGCCCCGGGTTGGGCGAGCGCCATGGCGGCTCCGGTCAGGAAACTGTAGGGCACCGGGATCGGGGCCCGCGAGGTCGGATCCGTGGCATGGGCGGCGCCCGTGCCCGTCACGACGAGGGCTGCCGCGGCCACTGCGGCCGCTGCGGCGCGGGCGGCACCGATTATGTTCATCTTCTCATTAAGCCACGCCCTGTGATCATCGGCAGGTCCTTTGCGTATACGAGCCCGGACTCGGCCTCGACCACCGCCTCGACGGCGTTGACCAGTCTCATCGCGGTGACGAGCATTCCGGACTCGTTGTGGTCGCCGTGTTCGGCGTGGTGGGTGAACTCCACCCGCATGGACGGCTGACCATGAATCTCGATGCGGTAGCACCCGTCACCGTGATCAGGCCGGGGCCAGTCCGGCGCCTGATCGGCGTCCGTGCGCGTGACGTGCTCCAGGACGATGCGGTCCTCACCGTCGACCTGACCCACGACCTCGAACCGTAGTGCCGCCTGGGTCCCGGCGGGGACCTCGCACGCCAGCAGGGACAGGTCGCGCTCGGCGGGCAGTCGCTCGTAGCGCTCGACCAGGGGTTCGTCAAGGGTCACCTCGACCGCGGCGGCGAGCTGCCGGACCACCGACCCCCAGCCGGCGGCGAGCATGCCCGGCCTCAGAAGCGGTGGGAGGGACTCCATGGACTGTCCGAAGCCGAACAGCCGCCGCATGGTCTCGCCCTGGTGGTAGACCGAGTAGTCGGCGATCTCGCTCACCCGGATCAGGTCGATCCGCCGGGACAGGCTCGTCATGACCATCGGCAGGACGTCGTTGGCGAACCCCGGGTCGATCCCGTTGACGTGCAGCGTCGCACCGCCGACCCGGCCGGCCTCGTCCAGGGCGGCGATCATCTCCTCCGGGAGGATCCCGTGCGGGTACTGCAGCAGCACGGGACCCGAGGCCACCACGTTGATACCCGCCCGCAGGAACCGGGTGACGTCGTCGATCGCCTCCATGAACCGCGACTCGGTCTCCGCGGTGTAGACCACCGCGTCGGGTTCGAGTGCGAGCAGCTCCGACCGGTCGTCGGTCGCGACCACTCCCAGATCCCGGTCCAGACCGGCGAGCCGACCGGCGTCGAGGCCCACCTTGGCGGGGTCGGAGACGAAGACGCCGACGAGCTCCAGTTCGGGCCGGGCATCGATCGCCTCGACCGCCATCCTGCCCAGGTAACCCGTCGACCACTCCACGACTCTGATCGGCACGTCCCGCTTCGTCATGATCGGACGATAGCCGGATGGTCCGCGCGCCGGACCGGGCTCACCGGATCCGGGTCGGGCTCACCAGATACTGACGCGTTTCTCCGGCGCGAGCCACATGCCGTCGGACTCGGTCACACCGAACGCCTCGTGGAAGTCGTCGAGGTTCTTGACGACCTGGTTGCAGCGGAACTCCGGCGGCGAGTGCGGATCCACCGCCAGGCGACGGGCGGCCTCCTCGGCGCGGGTCTTGGTCCGCCACACGATGGCCCACGAGGCGATCAGCCGCTGCAGGCCGGTGAGGCCGTCGATCTCCGGCCCCACCCCGGTGCCTTCGGCGGGCTCGCCGTCCTGACCGTACGCCAGGCGGTAGGCGAGGATCGCGATCGTCAGACCGCCCAGGTCGCCGATGTTCTCCCCCACCGTGAAGGCGCCGTTGACGTGATCCTTGGCCGGGTCCAGGCCGTCGGGGGTCAGGCCCTGGTACTGGTCGATCAGCGCCTCCACACGCGTGCCGAACGCGCTGCGGTCCTCGTCGGTCCACCAGTCCACGAGGTTCCCCTCGCCGTCATACTTCGACCCCTGGTCGTCGAACCCGTGGCCGATCTCGTGTCCGATCACGGCGCCGATCGCCCCGTAGTTCGCGGCGTCGTCGGCGTCGGCGTCGAAGAACGGCGGCTGCAGGATCGCGGCCGGGAAGACGATCTCGTTCATCACCGGGTTGTAATAGGCGTTGACCGTCTGCGGCGTCATGTGCCACTCGCCGCGGTCGACCGGGCCGCCGAGCTTACCCAGTTCGTAGTGGTGCTCGAATTCGGCGGAGCGGCGAACGTTGCCGAGCAGATCGTCAGCGCGGACCTCGAGCGCCGAGTAGTCGCGCCACTTCTCGGGGTAGCCGATCTTCGGCACGAACGCCCCGAGCTTGTCCAGCGCCCGCTCACGTGTGGCCGGGGTCATCCACGGCAGCCGCGCGATGGAGTAGCGGTACGCCGCGGTGAGATTGTCGACCAGTTCCACCATCCGCGCCTTGTGGCCGGGAGGGAAGTGGCGGGCAACGTACTCCTTGCCGACCTCCTCGCCGAGGGCCGCCTCGACCGCGGCGACGCCGCGCTTCCAGCGAGCCTTGATCTCTTCGGTGCCGGACATCGCCGTGCCGTAGAAGCGGAAATTCTCGTCCACCAGCTCGGCGGTGAGATAGGGGGCGCGGGAGGAGACGGTCCGCCAGCGCAGCCACTGCTTCCAGGTCTCCAGCGGCTCGGTGGCCCACAGTTCGGCGACGGCGGTGAGGTAGTCGGGCTGCATCGCCACGAGCCGCCCGAAGGTCTCCCGGGTGCCGCCGACCTCGCGGGCCCAGTCGTGCCACGGGAAGCCCGGTGCCAGCTCCGGCAGTTCGTCCCAGGCGACGGGGTTGTAGGTCTTGTCCGCGTCCCGGCGGGCCACGACGTCCCAGTGGGCGGCGGCGATGCGGGTCTCCAGGGCGACGATCTGTTCCGCGGTCCGGCGGGCCGCGCCCTCCGAGCCCTCTCCGTCGGCGTCGTCGGTCACCCCTGCGAGGCCGAGCATCCGCGCGATGTGGTCGGTGTACTGGTCGCGGAGCTCCGCGTACTGGTCCTCGCGGTAGTAGGACTCGTCCGGCAACCCGATGCCGTACTGCACCAGGTACAGGATGTACTCGCTGGAGTTCTTGGCGTCGTTGTTGACGTACGCGCCGATCAGGCCACCGACGCCGACCTTCTCCAGACGGGCCATGGCACGGGCGAGCGAATCGGAGTCGGCGGCGCCGTCGATCTCGGCCAGGTCGGGGGCGAGCGCGGCCACCCCGGCGGCCTCGACCGCGTCGGAGTCCATGAAGGAGGCGTAGAAGGCACCGATCTTGGAGTCGACCGGAGCGTCGGTGATGATGTCCCGTACCCGCTCCTCCGACAGGTCGCGCAGGGCGAGAAACGCGCCGTCGATCGGACGGTCCGCGGGGATCTCGTGGTCCCGCAGCCAGGTCCCGTTGACGTGCTGGTACAGATCGTCCTGCGACCGTACGTCGGGGTCGATGTACCGGAGGTCCAGGCCCGAGGGGCGCGGGGCGTCGGCGGTGGGGATCTCGGTCGCTGTCATGCGACCAGGCTACTCATACGACCCGCGAGCAGTCCGTCAGTGGAAACCGTTCTCGAGGTTGTGCTGCTTGGCCCCCGAGTAGGCGTCGACCATCCCCCACACCCAGAACCCGAGCATGATCGGGATCCCGATCAGGACCACGGACAGCAGGATCCCGAGGAAGTAACCGGCCATGATGCCGATGCCCTTGCCCGCCTGGCCGTTGATGATCGTGCCGAGCCCCGGCAGGAAGAAGGACAACACCAGCGAGAGCGCCGGCTCCTTGCGCGAGGCGCCGTAGTTGGGCGCGTACGGGTGCACAGCGCCCGCACCCGGGGCCCCGTAGGGCTGAACACCGAAGGGCTGGGCCCCATAACGCGGCATTCCGTAAGGCTGAGCGCCGAACTGCGAAGCGCCGTAGGGCCGATGGTCGAACGGCTGGTCGGCGAACGGCTGCTGACCGTACTGGGGGGACGTGTACCCCTGACCGCCGAAGTCGGTCGACCCGTAGGACTGCGTGCCGTACGTCGAGCCGAAGGACGCCGACCCGAAGAACTCCGTCCCGGAGGGCTCCGTCCCGTACGCCGCCCCGAAGTCATCGCGGTCGCGGCCGTGGGATTCGTGATTCTCCGACGGGGTAGTCATACCCACCACAGTAACGCGGGGTAGCGACATACCGGTTGCGAGCCGGCATCAGTTGCGCGCGGTCATCCCCGGCCGGGCCCAGATGTCGGCACAGTCGACGCAGGCGTCCTCCGACACGACCCCGACGCGCTGCAGTTGCCCGTACATCCAGCACCCGAGGCAGAAACCCAGGGCGGCCTCGGCGAGAGCTGCGGCCGCCAGCACGCCCAACACCACGACCCCCGCCGTCGTCAACCCGCCGAGGAGCAACCCGAGCGCGACGGAGGACATGACCAGTCCGATCGACTGGGCGAACCGCTTGGGTGGACCCGCGACCAGTCTGGGCTCGGAGCTGACCCTCGGGGCGAGCACGTGCACCGCGAGCCTCCCGAACGGTGAGTACCGCGGTCCTCCGGCCACCCGGAGGGCGAAACCGACGACCAGCGCCCCGGCGAGCCAGGTCTGCGCGGGCGGCGGCGCCAGCATCGTCACCACCGCGAGAGTCACCACCAGGCCGGCGGTGCACCGGGCGGCGTAGTCGTTGACGACCTCCGGGAACGCGAACACCTCTCGCAGACTCATGCCCGACCTCCTCGTACTCTCGGCGCTCTCTCCACCGGAACCCCGATAGACAGATCTGTCTATCACTGCCTCCGAGCGTACGCCCCACGCGGCGACAGCCGCAATCCTCGGACCGCCCGGGACCCGCGCGCGCCGACCCTCCCGCCGGGCGGATCAGGCTCCCCGCACCCCGCACCCCACACCCCACACCTAGGCTGGCGCCCGTGCCCCCACCGCTCCGTCGCCGTTCCGGCTCACCCCGACCGCCCGCCGCACCGTCCGTGCCGCGCCGGGAGCAACTGCAGACGCCGCGGTCAGAACTCGAACCGGACGGTCTGTGGGACGGAGTGTGGGCCACCGCCGAGGACACTCCGTCGCCAGCCGAGGGCGCGGTCCGGATGGGCGGCTCGGAAATCCGTGAGTCGGTCCTCCAGGGCATCCGGCTGAGCAGTGCCAGGGCCGACTCACTGCGACTCACCGACGTCGAGGTGCGCGGGTGCGACCTGTCCGGGATGGTCGCCGACGGAGCCACGGTGACGCGGGTCAGGTTCGTCGGATGCCGCCTCACCGGCATGGTCCTGTCCGACGCCAGGCTCACCGACGTGTCCTTCGAGGACTGTCACGCCGACATGATCAACCTCCGGATGGCACGGGTGCACCGGGTGCGCCTGTCCTCGACCCGTTGCAGGCAGGCCGACCTGCTGGAGGCGCGGGTGGCGGACCTGTCGACGGACGGCGCGGACCTCCGCGGGGCCACACTCCACAACGCGACCTTCACGGCCGCGGACCTCCGCGGGGCCGACCTGGAGGACGTGCGGGGACCGTCCGCCCTCCGGGGATCGCTCATCTCACCGGAGCAGGTCCTGGGGGTCGGCCTGGCCCTGATCGCCGAGGCGGGCATCAGGGTCGAATGACAGAGGCCGGGTCACCGGGGCGGGACGAACGCTCACGGCAGGTGGGTGGCGGCGTCGCGCCACTGGTTGACGGCCCGGTTGATCATCGCCTGGAGGCGGAGAACCTGGTCACGATCCGTCAGGGTGACCCCCTCGACCCCGGTCCTCAGCACGAGTTCGGGCATCCCGCGACCCGCGCCGTTCTCGTCGAGCACCACCGTCTCCGTGATGGTCACCTCGAGGACCGCGTCGTCGGCCGGCCCGTCGACTTCGGCGACGAGGTCATGCCTGTAGCGGAAGGTCGAGAAATCTACTGCATCGGTCACGAGGGGAACTCCCGACTGGGAACGGAGGGACTACGTCCACCATAGGGGCGGCGGGAAGGGTGATCGCACCAGTGGGACAGCGTGTTACCGGTTGTGACGGATCCGTGACCCGCACCACCGTCGATCGGTGCGGTTACCCCACTCGATGTGAGGAAAGTTGCGCGAGTTGCTTGTGTGACCGTTGTTACTAAACAATACTTCCCCCATGACACCAGCCGGTCAGCCGTCCCGCCACGCTCTCCTCCCCCGCCTCGTCGTGGCCCTGGCCTCCGCGGCCGCTCTGGCCCTCGGCCTCCTCGTCGTCGTCATATCCCCCCGCGCCGACGCCGTCGTCCCCCTCTCCCCCGCGTTCGACGGCCTTGCCCGCGGCATCGACTCCTCGAGCTGGCAGCACCCGCACGGTGCGCCCGTCGACTGGCACGCAGCCGCCGCGTCAGGCCAGTCGTTCGCCTTCATCAAGGCCACCGAGGGCACCGGCCCCGCGAACCGCTATTACGAGGCCGACGTCGCAGACGCCCGGGCCGCGGGGATGGCCGTGGGCAGCTACCACAAGGCTCGCCCCGCGATGGATCCGGCGATCCAGGCACGCGCATTCGCCACCCGGGTGCAGTCGGTGGGCGGCGAGCAGCTACCACCGGTGCTCGACATCGAGACCGACGAGGGCAAGAACCCGCAGGAGCTGATCGAGTGGACGCGGGTCTTCCTGACGGAGCTTCAGCACCTCACCGGTAGGACGCCGATCGTCTACACGTACCGGTTCTTCTGGATCGACCGGATGGCCAACACCACCCAGTTCTCCGAGTACCCGCTGTGGTTGGCCGAATACGGGGTCCCGGAGCCGACGCTCCCCGTGATCGGCGGGTGGGACGAGTGGCTGCTGTGGCAGAACTCGGAGACCGGGGAGGTGCCGGGCTTCGCCGGCCCCGTGGACCTCAACGTCTTCGCCGGGACCATCGAGGAGCTCGGGGCGTGGATCGGCCCCGTCTCGCCGGGTGAGGCACCGGTGCCCGAGGCCGCACCCGAGGTGGCCCCCGAGTCCGCACCCGCCGGGGATCGGGCCCCCATCCTCGACCCCGCTCCGGCGCCCGTCGCCGGGGGCCGTGCGGAACCGGTC
>NZ_JAALDW010000020.1:0-1158 GCF_014145055.1 Dietzia sp. DQ11-38-2 | reverse complement strand
GCTGCCGCCAGGACTCGCGCGGCCTCGCGGACGGCGCCCGTGTTGGCCCTGCCCTGGCGCGAACCGGCGAGTTTGGCGGCGATGTGGTCGCGCACGGTGATCGGTTCGTACGCGGACTGGTCCGCGCCGGCGAGGCCGGGCAGGGTGCCCACGACCGCGTCGACGTCGCCGTCGTGGAAGAACGCCGCCGAGCGTCGTCGCACGATCCCCCCGTCGACGACCGGGGGCTTGACCCGGTGCAGCGTGGACATCCAACGGTCCCCGGTCAGCCGCGCGGTGAGATCGCCCAGGTTCACCAGCAGTCCGCCCTCGACGGGCTGGACGTCGTGCCACACGCCGTCGGAGGACAGGACCTGCAGACCCGCCACGCGGTCGGCCCACAGGACGGTCACCAGGCCGAAGTCGGTGTGCTCGCCCATCCCGGTGAGTTCGCCGTCGAGGGTGATCGGGCCCGGGGGCAGGGCGTAGTTGTTCAGCCGCAGCACGTCGATCGAGTGTCCGGTGATGTCGGTGAACACCTCGGGTGGGACACCGAGCGCGTCGGCGAACGCCCGGGTGAGGGTCCGCGCGACCCTCGAGGCCTCGCCGAAGTAGGCGTCGATCCGGGCCCGGAAGTCGCCGCACTCCGGCCACACGTTGATCCCGTAGTCGGCCTCGTCCAGTGCCAGGTCGGGGAAGGAGCGCGCCTCGACGCCGACGTTGAACGCCTCGAAGAAGTCGTTCATCCGGCTGGCTGACTCGACTCCCAGGCTCAGGCTGAGTGTCTCGCTCTTCGGCGGGCTGTACCCGCGATTGGCGCCGGCCACGCGATAGCCGTTCTTGGTCTCGGGGGGCAGTGCGAAGAACTCGTCGATCGCCCCCGCCAGTCCGTCGATCACCGCGTCGTCGATGCCGTGCCCGACGATCTGCATGAAGCCCACCTGCGAGCACGCGGCGTCGATCTCGCGGGCGACGCGTTCGCGGACGGCAGGGCCGTTGTCGAGACCGCCGGCGCTCGAGGTGTAGGGGCTCAGGTCGATCACCGGGACACTGAAACCGACGTCCGTCGTGGTGTCTGGTGGGGTAGTCGCTGGTGGTGTGGTCATGTCCGCTCCCGGAGCTGGGGTGCCGGCCGAGGTGACGGGGGCCGGGGTACCGGGGCGCGGCCTGCCGGTGAGG
>NZ_JAALDW010000203.1:0-3238 GCF_014145055.1 Dietzia sp. DQ11-38-2 | reverse complement strand
TGGAGACCGCCGGCTCGCCGGACGCGGCACGGGGCCTGCTGCTCGACGTGGTCGACGCCGCCGTCACCAACGCCCGCAACGAGGCCAAGGACCTGCTCGGGGGCGAGGACCGCGAGCTGCACCCGGCCGACTGGGCCTGGGAGTCCGAGCGACTGCGCGCCGAGCGATTCCAGGTGGACGACGCCCGCGTCCGGCCCTACTTCGAGCTCGAGAGGGTGCTCCGCGACGCGGTCATGCACTCGGCGTCCGAGCTCTACGGCCTGCGCTTCGCCGAGCGGACGGACCTTCGCGGGTACCTTCCGGACGTCCGGGTGATCGAGGTGTTCGACGACGAGCGCACCGAGCCCGACGCCGGAGTGGGGCTCTTGCTGCTCGACTACTACGCGCGTCCGACCAAGCGGGGCGGTGCCTGGATGAGCTCCTTCCGCGATCAGTCCCGGCTCCTGGACTCGCGGCCCGTCGTCGTCAACGTCATGAATCTGGCCCGCCCCGCGGCGGGCGAGCCGACGCTGCTCACGATGGACGAGGTCACCACCATGTTCCACGAGTTCGGCCACGCGCTGCACGGCCTGCTGTCGGACGTGGAGTACCCCGTGTTCTCCGGGACCTCGGTGCCGCGCGACTTCGTCGAGTTCCCCTCCCAGGTCAACGAGATGTGGGCCCGCCGCCCGGAGCTGCTCGCACGGTACGCGCGCCACGTGGAGACGGGGGAGCCGATCGACCCGGATCTGGTCGACCGGATGCGGGAGGCCGAGCGCTTCGGGGAAGGCCAGGCCACCGTCGAGTACCTCGCCGCCGCCCTGCTCGACCTGGCCTGGCATTCGCTCACCCCCGCCGAGGCCGAGGCGGTCACGGACGTGGACGAGTTCGAGGCGCGGGTGCTGGCCGACGCGGGCCTGGACGTCCCCGGCGTAAAACCCCGGTACCGGTCGCGGTACTTCCAACACATCTTCGCCGGCGGGTACTCGGCCGCCTACTACTCGTACTTCTGGGCGGAGGTCCTCGACGCGGACGCCGCCGAGTGGTTCTCCGACCGCGGGGGACTGCAGAGGGCGACGGGCGAGGCGATGCGCCGCGAGGTGCTGTCCCGGGGCGGGGCGATCGACTTCCTCGACGCCTATCGGGCGATGCGCGGAGCGGACCCGAGCCCCTCGGCGCTCCTGCGTCGCCGCGGCCTGGACTCGTCGGTGGTGGGTGGCCGCGAGGCCGCCGCCGTCGGTCGGCCGTAGGATCGCGTCGTGACGGCTTTCCTCGAGTTCTGGGACACGGTCGAACTCTGGCTCGCCACGCTGCCCTTCCCACTTCAGGTCTTCATCATGCTCGCGGTGGGCGTCCCGCTGTTCTACCTGGCCGCGGTGGTCGTCGAACGGGTGGCGGATGTGCTCGTGCACCGGTTCCGGGGGCTCGTCGCCTCCGGCGACGCCGAGACCGGGAAGGAGGTCATCTGATGCCCCGGTCGCGTGTGACTCTTGCCCTGATCCTGCTGATCGCGCTCGTCGTGATGGCGTGGCTCATCCTCGACGTTTACTGAGGACAGGCCGTCGGTCGAACGGGCGCTGTGAGACTGACTGCGGACGTACACTTCGTGCATGCAGCGCCTGAGTGGACTTGACGCCAGCTTTCTCTACTTCGAGACCAGGGCCCAACTCCTGCACGTGTGCGGGTTGATCGTCCTCGACGGATCAGAGATGAACGGTGGCTACTCGTTCGACGCGCTGCGGGCCGAGCTCGCCCGCCGGGTCACGGCCATGCCCGGCTTTCGCCGCAAGCTGCACGACTCGTTGCTCAACATCGATCACCCGGTCTGGGTCGAGGCCGAGGACTTCAACATCGACCATCACCTCCACCGGGTGGGTCTGCCGGAGCCGGGTGGGGACGAGGTGCTCGCCGAACTGTGTGGGCACCTGGCCAGCCAGCCGATAGACCGCTCGATGCCCCTGTGGCAGATGTATGTCATAGAGGGGCTTCCCGACAACCGGTTCGCGGTCTTCGCCAAGATGCATCACTCGACCGTCGATGGCGTCACGGGTGCCAACATGATGTCCCAGCTGTGTTCGCTCACCCCGGACGACCCGACTCTCGACCAGGAACTGGTGGAGGAGACCGCCGGCGGGTCCGGGGCTCTCGAACTGGCCGTCGGTGGGGCGTTGTCCCGGCTGGCCACCCCGTGGCGCCTGGCCTCGTTGCTCCCGGGGACGCTGGGGGTCGTGCCGTCGTGGATCAACAGGGCGCGCAAGGGACTGGCCATGCCGGCGCCGTTCACCGCGCCCCGCACCCCGTTCAACCGCACGATCACCGGGCACCGGTCCATCTCGTACGCCAGTGTGGGCCTCGACCAGATCAAGCGCATCAAGAACGTCTTCAACACCACCGTCAACGACGTCGTGTTGGCGATCTGCTCCACGGCGCTCCGGACCTACCTCGACGACCTGGACACGTTGCCGTCGAAGCCCCTCATCGCGATGGTCCCGATGTCGGTGCACGCCGCGGAGTCGCGCCCCGGCACCAACCGGGTGTCAGGCATGTTCATGTCGCTGGCCACGGACATCGACGACCCGGTCGAGCGGCTGGAGTCCATCCGGGACGCCAACACCGTCGCCAAGGACCACACCGACGCGCTCGACGCCAATCTCCTCACCGACTGGGCGCAGTTCGCGGCTCCGTCGGTGTTCGGGTCCGCGGTCCGGATGTACTCGCGACTGAGGCTCTCGGAGCGGCACCCGGTGGTGCACAACCTCATCATCTCCAACGTGCCCGGCCCCAACATCCCGCTCTACTTCCTCGGGGCCAGGGTGACCAAGATGCTGCCGATGGGGCCGGTGTTCCACGGAGCCGGTCTCAACTGCACGGTGATGTCGCTCGATGGTGAACTGCACTTCGGGTTCATCGCGTGCAAGGACCTCGTTCCCGATCCGTGGCCCATGGCCCGCGCGGTGGATGCGGCCGTGGCCGAACTGGTCGCCGCCGCCGACGAGCGGGAGGCGAACGGCACCCCCACCGCGGAGCGGAAGTCGGCCGCCGAGTTGGCGCAGGTGCGCAAGCAGTCGAAGAAGGCCGGGCGTCAGTCACCGGCCGACAAGGATCAGGCCGGCTCGAGCGCCTCCGGCTCGAGCGCCTCCGGGAGGAAGAACCCGACGTCCACGGCGACGACCCGGAAGCCCTCATCGAAGAAACCGACCGCAGCGACGGCGGCAGCCAGCACATCGGCGGAGCCGGAGAAGGCACCGACGAAGAAGGC
>NZ_JAALDW010000202.1:0-1156 GCF_014145055.1 Dietzia sp. DQ11-38-2 | reverse complement strand
GCCGTGAAGGCGCTCGACACACCCGGGGTGCGTGGGCCGGTCACGACAACCATCCGGCCTGGACGGCGATCGGGATCATGGCGTTGCCCACCAGGACGGCGACAGCGGCGACCCCACCGACGACCGTCACCGCCGCGCGACTCCGGACCCCCGTCACGCCGAGGTCCCCCGCCGCCGTCCGCACGCCGTGCGCCACGTGCACCGCGAGCAGAGCCATGGTGATCCCGTAGAACGCCGCCACCCAGGGCCTGGCGAAGCTGGCCACGAGGTTGGCGTACGGCGACCCGGGGACGAACGAGTCACTGGCCGCAGGAGGCGTGCCGGTGGTCATGTCCAGGACATGGAAGACCACGAACAGCAGCAGCACCACACCGGTCAGCATCATGGTCCGGGCGCCGAAGGAGGTCGGGGTCAGGCCGGCGCGACGACGACGGGGGCCCGCCGCCGCCCGCGAGCGACGCACGAGCAACACGGAACACCCGATGTGCGCCACCAGGCTCAGCACCAGCACCACTCTCAGGCCCCACAACACGCCCTCGTGGGGGACCAGCGGGTAGAGCAGGGTCCGCAACCACTCGGCGTACCCGTCGAATCCGGCCGCGCCGCCGAAGACCTTGAGGTTGCCGATCATGTGCACGACGACGAACGAGGTGAAGATCAGACCCGTCACGGCTAGGACAGTCTTCGCCGCCCAGGTGGGGACGGCGTGGGCGCGCCGGAGGTGTGGTCTCCGGGCCCCGGCCGGCTCGTGCGGAGCAGCGACCTCGGTCACGCGCGGACACCTCCTTACGGGAACGCGCGCCAGTCTAGGGCCGCCCTCGACACCCGGGGCCGGGATGAGGACGGGGGGCGTCGTCCATACTGGGCACCGTGAACACCACCTGGATCGTCATCGCCGTCGTCGCCGTCCTGTTGCTCGCCCTCCTGGCACTGGTCGTGGGCCTGCAGCTGCGCAAGAGGCGACAGATCTCCCTGAGCAGGCCCGAGGAGCGCAGGGAACTCACCCGCGAGGAGCGCTCGGGCAACTACCAGGCGGGGACCGGCTTCTCGTTCACGGAGGCGGGTGGGACCGCCACCGCGGCACCCCCGAGGGAACCCCTGCCACGTCAGACGCCCCCTCCGGTCCACACGACTCCGCCCGTCGGCGCGACCCCGC
>NZ_JAALDW010000201.1:0-5878 GCF_014145055.1 Dietzia sp. DQ11-38-2 | reverse complement strand
AGGACCGGTCGGCGGCGGCTGGCGCGACCAGTCGGGTGTGGAGGACGCCCACCGCTTCGAGCAGCGCGTCCCGGGCGGCGTGGCCCACACCCGTGGCGTTGATCAGGCCGTGCACGTGGCCGCTGTGACGACGGAGGGTCACGTCGACGCCCGCCTCGGACAGGGCGGCCGCATAGCGTTCGCCCTCGTCGCGGAGCACGTCGAATCCGGCCACCACGACATAGGCCGGCGGCGCGTGGCCGAGCTCGTCGGCGAGCAGGGGCGAGACGCGGGGGTCCAGGGCCTGCTCGGGCTCGGTGAGGTAGTGCGACTTGTACCAGTCCATCTGGGCCTCGGTGAGGAAGAACCCGCGACCGAACAGCTCGTAGGACCGGTGCTTGGTGGACAGGTCCGTCACCGGGTTGAACAGCACCTGCATCGCCGGCGGGGTCCACCCGGGAGCCCGGTGCAGCGAGACCACCGCGGCGAGGTTCCCGCCGGCGCTCTCGCCGCCGATCGCGATGGCCCGCGGGTCGAGGTCGTACTCCTCGGCATGAGCGACGATGTGCCCGAACGCCGCGAGGACGTCCTCCAGGCCTCCGGGGAACGGATGCTCGGGTGCGAGCCGGTAGTCGATCGAGATGACGGTCAGCGGCGTGTGGGCGGCGAGGAATCGGGCCACCGAGTCGCCCGAGTCGAGGTCGCCCAGGACCCACCCGCCTCCGTGGAGATAGACCAGGGCGGCGCTCGGCCCCTCGATCCCCGCGGGCCGGTACAGGCGGGCGGGGATCGGGCCGTGGGGACCGGGGATGGTGAGCGAACGGACGGTCTCGACGGGGGTCTGGTGACCGAAGACGAAGGCTTCTCCCGCGATCTGCTGCCTCCCCTGTTCCAGCGGGAGCTGGTCGAACGTCTCCGACACACCGAGGTTCAACAGCCGCGTGCCCACCTGGGCTTCGAGCCCGAGTTCCTGCCCGTCGACCCGGATGGGAGGTCCGGCGATCAGTCGCTGGACCGGGGCGGGCGCCGCTCCGATGGCCCGGATGACGCGGCGCAGAACGCGTTCCGCGAGGGGCCTGTGTGCAGTGGTCATGGAGGCACTCGATTCTGCGGGGTCGAACGTGGGGTGCGACCAGCGTAAACCCAACTTGGACGCACGTCCAGTACTTCCCGTGGATCGTCAGCCGGCCTAATCGTATTTCGCCGCCAGTCCCGAGAGCGTCCGGGTGATCCCCTCGGCGTTCTTCCGCGCCATCCCGACGCGCTCCATGATCCTGCCGATCTTCGACGGACGGTTGTCGAAGCTCTCGGTGACCTCGGTCCGCCCGTCCGCGGTCGGGGTGAACTCCCACCTCCAGCGGTGTCCGGCGGGATGCGCCCACTCGACGACCTTGAGCTCCGGGGTGTCGATGTGTTCGGTGACGGTGGAGGTGATGCGGTACGGGACCCCGTACATCCGCATCTTCGTGGTGAACGTCGCGCCCTCGGACAGGGCGGCCGGGCCCGTGACGTTGTCGCGGACGGTCCCAGACCCGTCAACGAGCCCGTGCTTCGCGGGATCGTTGACCAGGCCGAACAGCTCATCGGCGGGGGCGTTGACGATGACGCGCCGGGCGACGACGCGGGGGCCGCGGTCGACGGTGGTGATGGAGGTCATGGGTGGGCCGGTCCTCTCGGGGAGACGTCGATGACGAGTCGGACCACGACACGACTCGGGTCGGCGGGCCCGTCTGCCGACCACCGTACGCTCGGGTCCCGCCATGAACCCGGCCCAGTACGGCATCGTCTCCCGTGCCGGGCACTACTTCGGGACACACGTCCCTCTCCCCGGTGGCGCCCGCGTCGGCGTGGGCGCGGCCCGACCGGTGGAGGGTGTCCGGGTGACGCCATAGCGTGGTGGACCCACCGCTACGAAAGGCGCCTCATGACCCACGCACGGCCCTCCGACCCCGACCCCGGCCAGACCCCCGATCTCGACAGCGGCGGCTCGCCCGACGGCCCGCAGACCCCGGACTCCGATTCGACGTCGATGCAGTCCGACAGCGCGACCGAGAAGCAGGGGCCGATGGAGCAGCAGAGCCCCACCCCGTCCCCGTCCAAGAAGGGGGCGTACATCCCGATCATCGTCATCGTCGCCATCGTCCTCCTTCTGGTGGTCGGGCTCGTGGGTTACGCAGTGACGGTCTGACCCGTGTCCGCCGCGTTCGACACCGTGATCATCGGAGCGGGCAACGCCGGGATCTCCCTGGCCGCGCGCCTGCGCCGGGACGGCCGGGAGGACATCGCGATCGTCGACCCGGCCCCCGTCCACCGGTACAGGCCGATGCTCAACTACGCCGCCGCCGGCCTGGCCCAGATGAGGCGGTACGAACGGGCGATGACGAGCGTCGTCCCCTCCGGCGTGCAGCTCCTGCCCCACCCCGCCGGGCGGGTGGACACCGATGCCCGGACCGTGACCCTCGGTCCGCGCGAGCAGGGCCCCACGGTGAACTACGAGAACCTGGTCGTCTGCCCCGGCCTGACCCCCCGGTGGGACGCGATCCCCGGACTGGACAAGGCGTACGTCGCCGGGTGGGCGGCGTCCGCCCACGTGCCCGAGTACGCCGGTCGCGCGTGTGCGGCGCTGGTCCGCCTCCGCGAGGGGTCCGTGGTGTTCTCGGTACCGCCGGAACCCGCCTCCTGCGGGGGCACCGTGCTCAAGGCCATGTTCCTCGCGTGCGACCGGTGGCGACGCGAGAAGGTGCTCGACCGGATCGAGGTGCACCTGGTCACCCCGTTCGGAGGTCTGCTCGGACTCGAACCGTGCGACTCGCACCTGCTCCCACTGATCCGGGAGTACGGCATCACCGTCCACGAGCGCTCCGACGTCGCCGCCGTCGACCACCACGCGCGCACCGTCACCCTGACCGGTGCCGTGTCCACGACGATCGAGCACGTCGACCTCGCCTATGTCACGCCGCTGAGCCGGGCACCGGAGTTCATCACCCGGGCCGGGTTGTCCGACGGGGGCGAGGCCGGGCTCGTCGAGGTGGATCCACAGCGCTTGAGCCACGCCCGCGCCGACTCGGTCTGGGGCCTGGGCGACGCCGCCGCCGCCGGCACCCGCCCGTCCGGCGGGGCCTTACGTCCCCAGGTGGCGGTGGTCGCCGACAACCTCCGCGCGGCCCGGGACGGTGGCCCGGGGTCGCGGTACGACGGCTACACGATCATCCCCATCGCCGTGGGCCGGGACCGCCTCATGCTGGCCGAGCACGACCGGGACGGACGGCCGGCGCCCGAGATCCCCGGGATCGACCTGACGGTCCCCAGGCGCTCGACGTACGCGTTCGACCGCTATCTCCAGCCGGTCCTCTACTTCCGGAAGCTGCTGCGCGGACGGGTCTGAGAACGGGGTCCGACGACGGATCGGGGACGGTCCGCGGACCGCTCAATCGCGCGACCCGACACCGGCGCGCAGGGCGGCCTCGATCATGTCGTACAGGTGCGCCACCACCACCTCGAACCGGTCGTTGACCACGGTGTTGCGGGCATCTCGGCGGTCCTCGAAGACCGCCAACGCGCCGGTGAACATCTGGGTGGCCAGGTCGATGCGTTCGAACGCCACCCGCCGCGGCAGGTGGGACAGCACGTCGATGAGCCGCACCACCACGTCGTCGGCCGCCGTCCGCAGATCCGCCTCCGGGATACCGGGAGCCATGACCGGGCCGACCCTCTGCAGGAACCGCGCGTAGTGCGTGGCCTCGGGGTGGGAACGCAGGAGGTCGACGATGGGGCCGAAGAGAACCCCGACGAGGGTGTGCAGGTCCTCACCCAGGCCCTGTTCGTCGGCCGCGGCCAGGCGCCGCCTGCGGTCGGCGTCGAGGGCGACGATGCGCCGCCGCAGCACCTGCAGGATCAAGCCGTCGCGGCTACCGAAGTGATACTGGACCGCCGAGTTGTTGCGTTGGCCGGCCGCCGTCGCGACGTCGCGCATCGAGACGTCGTCCAGGCCTCGCTCGCTGATCATCTTCTCGGCGATCTCGATCATCACCGTCTTGGCGCCCCTGGCCTTCCCGGCCTCCACGGTGCGATCGGCCCGCCCGGAGGGTGTCACCGCGTCGGCTGCGCTCGGTTCGGCAGTGCGATCATCGGATCCGTGCTGCACCGGGACTCCACTTCCGACCTGCAGCCTCAGCTACTCGGGGCTGAGCACCGTCAGGACTGGTACGGCCGGCGGGATTCCGACGACAGTGGGGTGCCACTGGACTCGGGGGACCGGCGCTGCTCATGGTGCCCCATGTCGACTGCGGTCGGGGATCGCTCGTCCCGGGTGGGTGTGCGAGGTCAGCCCCAGCGGGACTGCCCTCCGTCCAGGGGGATGGTCGCTCCACTGAGGTACGAGGCCTCGGCCGAGCACAGCCAGGCCACGGGGCGACCGATGTCACTCAGCGGATCGCCGACGCGGCCGGCGGGGATGCTCGAGACGAACTCCCGGGCCTCCTCGGGGTTGTTCTCCATCCACCAGTCCAACCCGGGACTGTGCGCATGCGGCGCGATGTTGAGAGCGCGGGTGCCCTCGGAGGCCCACTCGTAGGCGGCCGCGCGGGTCAGTGCGCGGATGGCCTCCTTGACCGCGGAGTAGATGCCGTAGTTCGCGGCGTCCCACCGGACGGCGGCGGCGGTCACGAGGTTGATGATCGTGCCGCCTCCGCGCTTGGCCATCTCGGGCCGGGCCAGCTTCATCAGGCTGAACGTCACGCGGGGCCCGCCCTCGAAGGCCTTGCGGAACTCGTCGTCCGGGTAGTCCGACAGCGGCAGCGGCATGGCCATGTTGGCGTTGTTGACCAGTATGTCGACCCCGCCGAGCTTCTCCACCGCGGTCGCGATGATCGCCTCGGGGGCTCCGTCGGTGATGATGTCGACGGCCAGGCACTCGGCGGTGCCCCCGTTCGAGCGGATGATCTCGGCGACCCGCTCGAGCTTGCGCATCCGGCGCCCGACCAGCAGGAGCGCGGCGCCGGATTCGGCGAGACCGAGTGCGATGCCCTCCCCGACCCCCTGCCCGCCGCCGGTGACGATGGCGACCTTTCCGGCAAGTCGGTCCTCGCGTGTGGTGCCGGGGTTCCCGGCGGGCTGCGCTGTGGTGTCGTGCTGCGTTGTCGTGTCGGGCTGCGCTGTGGTGTCGGTCATGGGGTCCTCCGGGGGTCGGTGCGGGGGTGCGTGCGAGTCGGGCCGGCGTTCGGCAACGAGGGAGATCACCCTCGCCCGGCGCCCTCACCGCCGTCGGCGGGGGCGAGGTGGTTGTCGGTGAGCGTGAAGCTCGGGATGTCCTTGAGGTCGATCATCGCCTCGTACGTACGCGAGTAACCGGTGCTGGTGATGACCCACCGACCGTCGTGGCGTGCGTAGGTGTCGGAGTAGAAGGCGCCCCCGATGATCATCGTGTCGAAGGCGGGGACGATCACCCGGTCCTGCAGGTACCAGCGAGCGGTGGCGGTGTCGCCGTCCACCTCGATCTCCGGGTGGTGGGCCTGGTGCTCGGTGATCACGTCGTCGGTCATCTGCTCCCGCAGCCCGGCCACCACCTCGTCGCGGCCGGTGTAGGACAGGCGCCTACCGTAGGACGCCGAGACCTCGGGCGCGAGCGTCTCCGCGAGCTCGTCCCACAGCCGCAGGTCCACACAGCGCAGGTAGCGGTATTTCAGGGCCTTGATCGCGTCGATGTCGTCGCGGCGGTCGGTGGTGGTCATCGTGGGCCTTTCTCGCGAGGGGGGCGCGTCAGTCCACACCCGTCAAGCCGACTGTAGTCAGTTGTGTACAGTTCGGGGATGGAAAGCGAGAACCGGTCCGACGACGACGAGGACGGCCACCCCGGCCCGCTCCCGCCCGACCCCGCGACCGCCCGCGGGCACGGCGCCCC
>NZ_JAALDW010000200.1:0-9686 GCF_014145055.1 Dietzia sp. DQ11-38-2 | reverse complement strand
GCGCCCCCGAGAGGATTCGAACCCCTGACCAGCCGGGTAGAAACCTGTTTTGGCCGGGTCCTGACCTGCATCGGAGAGGTTCTACCTGCGGTTTCGCTCGGCGCGGTGGGGGCTGCTGGGGTGTTAGTGGCCGCGAAGTGTGGGCAAAATGTGGGCAAGGAGTGTCGCACACGCGTTCTACCCTGCTGGGGTGCGCTGGACCGAGGATGCCCCGACCCACTGCCCTAACGGGCACCCCCTCGGGCCAGACCGGGTCCTGGTCGGCTGGATCACCGCCCGCGCCGGCACCCTCGAGGGCGGCACTCGGATGCACGAGTGCCGGGAGTGCGGTGCGGTCATGCGATGGACGCCCCGCTGCCGGTGGATGTGACGACGAATCGGCCCGGTCAACTCGAAGTGTCAGTCGTGCACACCTGATATAAGTTGATCTCCATCAACGGAAAGTCGACCAATGCACACTTTCGAGTTCGGCAAATCCACCGTCGTCGTCGACCCGGGCGCTCGCACGATCACGTTCAACCACAGCGAATTCGGGCCTCGGAAAGCGAATTCCCCCTGGGTCGTTCCGACCGGAGCCATCGAGAGCGTGGAGCACAAAAAGAAGGCGTTCATGTCGCCCGCGGGCGTGCGCCTGATGTTGAAGGATCGGTCCGGCTACCACCCGGTATGGACCGACGATATGTCAGCCGTCGTCGGCAAGCGGCATCCCGACGAGCTGGCGCAACTCGCTGAGCTCGCCGAGCAGATGGCGGCGGCCGACCAGTCAGCTGCAAGCCCGGAACTGCGGGTCCCACTCAACGGTCAGTTCATGTCGGTGCCGGGGATCCTCGACGTCTTCGGTGACATAGTTCTCGACGAACACGCGATCTATTTCCAGGGCCGTGCCTGTCGACTCGAGGGGTCACACGCTGAACTGGTCGACGCGAACGCGGCGCGATCGCGGGTGACTGCGACCCGTGTGGCCGCTGGCGCGGTGATCGCCGGCCCGGTGGGGGCCCTGGTGGGTGGCATGGCGAAGAAGAAGACCGGTGAGGTCTATGTGATGGTGACTGCGTCTGATGGGCGGGTGCTTTCGGCATCTGGGAAGGGCTCCGATCTGGCGAAGGCCGCCGAGATCGTGGCGAAGATCAACGCTCGGTCCTGACTCTCCATTGTCGCGAAAACTTCCATTGTTCGAGCGTTGCCCATGCAGCGCAGATGTTGTATGATTGAGGTACAACAGAACAGAGGAGGTGATCGAATGGACTGGGAGAAGGTCCTCGCCATGATCGGAGCGGCACTCTACGCCGCAAGCCGAGAGGGGCGCGCCTGGTACGAACTGCTCCACAAGGAGCCGGACAAGCCAGACGAGATCGACCAGTGATCCCCCGGCCTGCTCGAACCAGGCCGGGGGACACCCCCCATTCTAGAACCTCCCTACTTGGAAGGAGAGGCCATGAATCGAACCGTGATCGACCTGGCGGTCTACACCGGGCTCGCGGGACTGCTGCTGTGGGTGGGCGCCCCCCTGTGGGCGCTGGCTATCCCCGGGGTCGCGGCCGCCTCGGTGTTCGCACGGTCGGCGGCTCGGCGGGCATGAGGGTTGTCGTCACCGACGCCGACACGGGCGACGAGTTGTGGACCGCGACCCAGTGCGCTGAGCACTGCGGCATTTCGCCCGCGACGTGGCGCGGCTACGTCTCCCAGGGGCGGACGCCGGGCTCGCTGGCCGCGTTCGAGCGGTCCCCCCTCTGGCGCGCCGACGACATCCGCGACTGGCACGCGGCGCGGCCCGGCTCGCCAGTGTCGAACGCGCCGACCAGTAAGGCGAAATGACGAAGGCTGCCCCCGTCGCATGAGGCGGGGCCAGCCTTCGCCTAGGGCGTGCTACGAGGCCCAACTTGGACGGTCTGACAGTTCATGGTATATACCCTTACCTGCTGTTATCTGATGCGTGCCATACTGATATAAACGTCTTTCCACCGAAAGAGAGGCGCAATTTGACCCCGAGCGACAGTATGGACAGCTCTTCCGGGCCGGGCACGCCGGCCAACTCCGAAGCAGCCCCACCAGTTGTGGCGAGGGGGGAAGGCCTCAGGTGGGCCCTGTTCGGACTCGGAGCGCTGATGGCGGTTGGCGCGGCCAGCAACTACGCCAACTCCGGTCTTTACCCAGATCCCAAGACTGAGACGGTTAGCGAGGTGTCGGCGACCGGAACCGAAGCTCCCCCCTTCCTCATTGCTCAGCAAGTCGCGGAGGCCGAATCCAAGACCCAACTCCGCCTCGACACCAAAGACATCGCAGTGCACGTCCTGGACTATCCGCTGGACGCCCGCCCGGCACCCGACCGCTCCGAGATGAGGATCGTCGCTCAATGCGAGACCCCGATCGGTAGTTACCTGACCGTTGGAGTCATTACCGACGAGGAGTACCTAGCGAATTCCTACGGCGAGATCGGCACGACGATCGTCAACAACCGGCTTGCCGACTACCTCGAGTGCCCGTAGCAAGAGCGACGGAGAAGGCGGGCGTCTCGCCGCCCGGCTCACTGGTGACAAATCCGTCGACCAGCAAGGTGAAACGACGAAGCCGCCCCCTGGGCGTGGTGGGTCGACTTTGAGTGGCGGCCCGCGGAGGCTGGTCGACGTTCGGAACAGTCTCCATCCAGGCGTTAGCTAACGTCTTGTATCTGTGCTACTAATATAAGCAACCGCCGCCGAGGAGCTAATAATATGAGCACGGATGCAATACGTGAGCTGGTCGCCACCCAGCTCGGACTCATCACCGTCCCACTCTACGAGACGGTGTCTGTCGGCGTTGCCGCTGCGAGTGCCCGGCTGCGCGGCTTCCCGAACGTCGCAGACTATCCCTACTTGCTACCGACGCTCGCCCGAGCAGAGATGAACAGTCGACTTCGGGAGCAAGCGCCTGAAGGTTGGAAACTCGGGGGGAACCCCCGGCAGATGGGTAACACCACCCTCATCTCGGACAGGCACAACATCGAGCTTCGATTACTTAAGGAGCATGCGCGTTTTCATCCCGGTGGCATCCCTCCTGCCGGCTTAGGTCGGGCTCGGCAGGACTGGTGGGATGGCCCCGAGATGGCGTTGATGTCTGCGCGGGACTTGCTACCAGACACCTATGACCCCAAGACTGGAATCAGGTTGCTCTGGTTGTGGGATAGGGCCGTAGAGGACGACGGCGAGCGCATCTCAGTGCGTGTGGTTCACACAGTAGGTGCAGGACGCTTCGGTAGAGCGGTCCCTATCGATTACAGCTTTGAGGTCCGTCCGGGCGGCGAGATGTTCTCGCGCTTGCACTTCGCGGGCGAGAAGCAGAACGAGCTGTTTTTCCCGAACATCAATCAGAAGGACAACGACACCGATGGACTTGCTCAGTGACCAGGTGCAGGGTCACCGGATTGTCACCCTGAGGGAGTTGGAAGGTCTCACCCAGGTCGAACTAGCTCAGATGCTAGGGGTATCCCAAGGTTTCGTTTCGCAGTTCGAAAAGGGCGTCCGTCCGGTGCCGAACGAAGTTGCCGAGCGCGCTGCAGAAGTCTTCGAACTCCCGATTGAGTTCTTCCACGTCCCAACCATTCCCGCTGCGGTCGGAGTAGCTACTTTCCGTAAAAACTCCGCCGCAACTGTGAGGGACGAGAAACGGATCCTTGCCTTGCACGGGGAAGCATCAAGGTTGTTCGCCGTAGCATCTGAGCAGTCTGGCTACCACACCGCCGACTTAGACGATGCCATAGTCGACGATGTTGAAGAGACTGCAGGCAACCTTCGCTCAATCCTTGGTCTGGGTGCGGATGCCCCGATTCTTAACGTCACTCGTGCACTCGAGCGGCTGGGGGTGGGCGTCGTGGCTAGCCTCGACCCCGGCGGGGTGTCCAGTGATCATTCGGGCGTGTCCCGCCCGTCGCGGTCAGCGAATAGGCCTCTAGTGGCTGTCGCAGCCGACCAGCCGGGCGACCGATTCCGGTTCACACTCGCTCACGAGCTGGCGCACCTGCTGTACGACAGGGACCGGACCGCCCCGGTCGGTGGGGTTAGGTCCCCCGTTGAGAAGAGGGCGCACGGTTTTGCCGGGGCCCTCATGCTCCCCGCGTCGGCGATGAAGGACCGAGTGGGGGAGTCGCTAACACTCCACGGCTACTTGCGGGTCAAGGCTGAGTTTGGCGCAAGTGTTGGTGCAATCACATACCGTGCCCGTAGCTTGCGTCTCATTTCCGAACAGCGATACCGAAGCCTGCAAATCCAGCTCTCATCTCAGGGTTGGAGGAAGAATGAACCTGTGGAGGTTGCTGCCGAAGAACCAATACTCCTCGCGCAGGCTGTCGAACACGGCATATCGCCGGACCCGGCCGTAGTTTCATCATCCGTCGGTCTCAGCCGGACATTGGTGGAGAGATGGACAGGGCTCAAGTCTGTGAACATGGAGACTCTGGGCGATGTGATACCACTCCGTCGACAAAAGTAGAAGCTCGGGCACAAACCTTTACCCCGCGAAATGATGAAGCCGCCCCCACTGTGAGGTGGGCGCGGCTTCATTGCGCGGGGAGAGCTCAGAGCAGGTCCCGCAGCTCATCCGGGACCTGCGGTGGGGACCCGGACCTGCCTGAGCGTTCCCATGAGATCCAGTCCCGCAGCGTGGCCACGGCCCGGTCCAGGAGCCGGGAGATGCGGCGGTTGTCGTCCTGCACCTGCTTGATCGTGGTGTCCTGCGTCGCCGAATGGGCGATCGCTGTGTTCAGTCGGGCGTCGAGGGAGTCGATCTGCGACTGCTGGGTCTCGGTGATGTGCCTCCACTGCGCCAGGTGCGTCTCCTCCCGCTTGGACTGGCGAGTCCACCACCCGCCCAGGGCGCCCGCGATGGCGGCGATCAACGCGATGAGCAGGCTCGTCATCCATCCGTCTCCGAGCATCGGGCCTCCTCGTACGCTCGAACGTGGTTCACCATCCAGGGCACAACCAGCCACGACAACAGCCCGTGGCCGTAGGAGATCGCGGAGACGTACCCGCGGTCGTTGTCACCGCTGGCCCAGGCGATGAGGAACGAGGCGATCCACACGACGTTGACGGCGATCATCACCGCGGACGCGGCGACGAGGACGCGCGGGCACCGCACCGCCACGATCGCGAGGACGCCACCGGCGATCCACACCCACCCCCACAACGTCAGGGACAGCAGCGCATCGGCTGCGTCGAGCCCGGTCGGCGCCGAGTCGACCCGGAAGTAGGACTGGCCTCGAGCGATCGCCAGGGCGCCGAGCAGGAGGAGAGCGAACGCCGCGAACCCCGCCTTCGGGTGCCGGCGCATCAGCCAGCGCGGTGTCGGCCGACGTACTCGAGCGCGGACGCCGACTCGTGATCGCCCCGCCCGGATGAGGCGATCGACGTCAGCAGCGACAGCGCGGTGGCGGTCGCGGTGATCCCAAGCCCGGCGGTCCAGTCGACCTCCCAGATTGGCACCCCGACGACGAGGACACCGCCGGCGGTCTGTGCGGCGGTCTTGACGGCACGCTCAGCGGCGTCCTTCCAGAACGTGGCAGTCCACATGGCTACTTCCGTCCCTTCGCGGTGTCGTAGGTGTTGGGAATCCCGACTTCCTCGGCGATCGCGGCCACCGTGTCGTTCAGGGTGCGCTTGCCGTTCTGGTCCCAACCGGTGAACTCCTGCACGCCGTTGTGGCGCGGTCCTGCGATCTGGTCGAGCACCAGGTTGAGAAGCTGCTTGTTCTCGTCGAGCTTCCGCTCGATCCGGTCAGCCTGTTCCTTGGTCACTTCGGTCTCCTTCGGTGTGGGGGGCGGCACCGGGACGGGCGACGGAACGGCCGTGCCCATCTGGTCGTACCAATAGCGGGCGCGGTCCATGAACCGCGCGTAGTCGACACCGCCCGGGGCGAGCCGGTACGGGCATGAGGTCGATGTGAACTCGCGGTGCCAACGCACGTTGAGTCCGTCGACTGGTCTGCCGAGCGTGAAGAATCGGCAGATCGAGGCGGTCAGCCGGGCCGCGTTTTCGACCGCGCGCGGGTCGATGGGCCAGCCGGGAGCGCCGCCGGAGTTGGAGACCTCGATGCCGATGGAGGTCTCGTTAATGAACGTGTTGGCGGCGTGCCACGCGGTGTCCCGGTCCCAGACGAGCTGCCCGATCCAGCCGTTGGACTCGACCTGGTAGTGCGCCGAGGCGACGCGCTGCAGCCACACGTTGTAGATCTGATCGACGGTCAGGACCCCGGCGTTGTGGTGGATCACCACCTTGTCGATCCGACGGCCGTTGCGGCCCGGGGTGAAGCGGTTGTTCGGGACGATCTTCACCACGTTGGGTTCGAGCGTTGCCCAGTTCTTCATGCTGGCCTCCTCAGAGGAGTTGGTGGTTGTCGCCGCAGCGGCAGTGGGCGTAGACGCCCACCGGGGCGTCGTAGGGGCGGCCGACGGTGAACAGGTGGGCGCGCGCGAGGTGCCACACGACCCACGCGAGGGTTCTCATGTCGACTGGGGGTGGGTGATCTTCCAGGCAATGGAGTCGGCCAGGCGGTGGGCCAGCGACCGACGGTCCTCACGCCCGGTGTCCGGGTCGATGGTGACAAACTCGCGGGTGTAGACCGCGGTGTGACCGTCGCCAAGGTACGAGCGTGCTTCGGCGATGGACCTGTCGATCCGGCCACCCAGGCCGGCGAACCACTCGTGAGGGGGCAGCCCGAGGAACGGGATCAGCTGCAGCCGGCCGCGGCGGGCCTTGTCGAGGAACGTGCGGATGAGCCCGCCCGGCACGGCGTCGGCGGCCGCGGTGAGATACCGCAACAGCGAGTCCCACGCGGCACGGCAGATCGGGTCGCCGGGGTGACCGCACCAGAACGTGCGGTCCATCAGCGGAGTCGGGAGGCTACCCATCACGCCCCACCCGGCGCCGTTGGGGACGCCGTGCTGCTGCCGGTCGTGCGGCTGCCACGGATCGGCGAGCAGTCCGACGGCGGCGATGCGGTGGTGCAGCTCCGGGTGGGAGTCCAGGAACTCCCGGACCGGGCGGCAGCCGGCAGAGAACCCGAGCAGGATGAACCGGTGGCCCGGTGGGGCGGTGCGGATCCGGTGCGCGAGCCGGATGACGGCGTTGTGGGAGGCGGCGGGCCACGGGGTGCTTCCGCCGGCACCCATGACGGAGGCGGCCCAGTTCTGCCACTCGACCGCGCACGAGAGTTTCGCGGCCAGCTGCTCGGCGACTGGGTCGATGACCCGACTGGTGCGGCCCTCCGTCCCGGCGCCATCGAGCACGATGGTGTTCAGCATGGATCCTCCTGAAATGCGGAAACCCCCGCGGGGTGCGGGGGTCTTCGTGCGGCGCCCTGGGGCGGGCGTTGCCTACGCTTCGACGACGGACCAGATGCCTGTAGTGATGTCGCGGAACGATGCGGTGCCCGATTCGGAGCGAGCCTCGAAAGAAATCTCGTCGTACTTGTTCACGGTGAACGTCGCGGTCACGCTGCTCCCGTCGGTAACCGACCGGGCCATCTCCACGCCGTTCCGACAGACGCGGATGAAGCGGTTCGACGCTGAGGTGGCCTGCGCCCAGGAGTACCCGGTGACGGACGCAGTGACGGTGCCGGACTCGTGCATAATCCGGGTGCTCATCCGGGCCCACACGTTCTGCGTGATCCGGTACGGCGCGACCGGCCCCGAGGACTGGGGCGAGTACTTCGACTCGATGGCCCGGTAGTACCCGTCGTCGATCCACCGAACCCCGGCAGAGGTGTTGTTGGTGGTCTCGTAAATGACCTCGGTGCCCTGCGGAACGAACGCCCTGTTCTGCACCTGCATGGTGCTCACACCGCCGTCCGGGTAGTAGACCACCCACCACCCGCCGATACGGATCGCAACCCGCTGCGATGAGTACGCGCCACGCCACTGCACGAGGGTGGACAGGTCGACCACCATGTCCCGGGTCGCGACGAACGAGCCGTGAGTGGTCCACGCGTTCGACCCCGCAGGCTGTAGCGGGAAGGGGTTCTGATTGATCACGTACCGGGGCGGGTCCCAGTCCCAGTCGCCCCCGGCGCTGAGCCGGGTGATGGTTCCGCCGTCCTGCGCGATCAGGTAGATCTTGCCCTCGATCTCGGCCGTCTCGTCGATCGTGGCGAGCAGTACCCCGTCGACGGTGAACAGGAGGTCGTCGCCGGAGCGTTCGAGCCGGAGTCTCGAGGTCGGCCCGAGGGTGACGTACTCGATCGTGTAGATGCCCCCGAAGTAGAGGACCATCGCCTCGCCGTGTCCGTAGACGACGGTCCCGATCATCCCCGCCGGGGTGGAGATGGCCAGCGCCGCCGCTGTCGAGGTCATGGTGTCGGACCACGCCACGTCGAGTTCGAGAACGAAGTCGGGGGGCAGTTCGGGGCCGATGAGGTACCCGTTGGTCACACCGGGCGGGGTGAACGTGCCCTCGGTCCAGCGGGGATCGACGGTCGTGAAGTCGTCGACCCACGCCCAGTCGCCGCCCGCCGACCACACCTCGACGCCGTTGCGCATGACCCGCTGGATCGCGTGCCCGTTGCGGTGGATCGCAACGGGCGGGTCGGATGGACGGAGCAGGGCCACGGTCACTCCCAGATGTAGTACGAACGGTCGGGGTCGATGTCCGGCAGGTTGTCGTAGTCCTCCTGGGTGCCGTCCCAGCCGCGCGGCTCAAGGCCGTCGAGTTCGTCGCGCAGTGCGGGCGAGAGCTTGTCTCGGATCACCGCGTTGTTGGCGATCTTTGTATGGTTGATCGCGCTGTTCTGGATCTTCTGGCTACTCACGCTGAGCCCGCCGAGCTTGTCGGTGGTCACCGCGCCGTCTGCTATCTCCGCGGTGCCGACACTGCCCGGCCCACCGAGCGCCCCGATCGCGGCTCGCGCCTCCGCTGCGGTCGCGGCCCGGTTGAGGGCCTGCCCGATCGCGGTGATCGCCGTCGAGTAGGTGCCGGTCGCCCACCGCTGGATCGCGCCCTTTAGCCCGGACGCGGATACCACCCGCGCCGTGGTCGCGCTCCCGGTGGTCGCCTCGGACTCCGACATCACCGTGTAGGGGGTCACCCAGTTGCCCAGACCGTTCATGAACGTCGAGGCCGACCGGGTGCCACTCGACCCCAGCTGAGTCATATCGGTGTGGTTGTGAGTCTCAGGCGGGAACGTCGACGGTCTGCCTGTCACGTCGCCCCACGTGACGTTCGCGGTGCCTGATTCGCCGGGTTCGCCGCGCGCGGCGAGGATCGCCCACGTCGCGCCGGCCGACGGGGTGACGCCAGAAGAGGGTTGGAGCGCCCTCCACGACCCGCCCTGGTACGTCACCACGTCCTGCGGGGCGTACGCGGTCCCCGACGCCCACGTCCCACGCCATGTCAGCCCATTGGCGACGGCGATGTCTCGCGCAGCTTCCGCCTGATCGCGGTAGTCGCGGGTGGTGTTCGTGAAGTCGGCCGACACCCCGGCGTAGTGCTGGCTCTCGGCCGCGTGTGCGCCAGCGTCGGCCGAGTGTTGACCCGCCTGATTGCGGAACCCCTCGGTCGCGTCCCGAATCTGCTCGACCTGGACGCGCTCGGCGATGGTGTCGTCCTTCGCACCGATCGCCGCGTTGCGGGCAGATACCGCCTCCCACCGCTCGTCGACTGCCGCCCACCGCTCGACCCCGGCCTGCCCTGCATGCTCGCCCGCCAGGGTCGCCGCCGCCT
>NZ_JAALDW010000199.1:2833-3660 GCF_014145055.1 Dietzia sp. DQ11-38-2 | reverse complement strand
CGACACCCAGCGCGGCGAGGTCCTCGGGACCCTGCCGGCCCACGACGATGCCGTCGACGAGCAGGTAGATCGGTTCGGCCGCCAGCACCGGGAGGACCGGTAGTGCGATCGACCACAGGCGGCGTCCGAGATCCCCCACGCCCATCTCCGGGGCGGTGGGCCGAGGCCCCGGGTCAGACGAGGAGCTCACGGAGCCTCGCCGTGACGCGTGCGGCGTCTCCGCGCACGGTGCACCCGGCCGCAGCGGGGTGCCCTCCCCCGCCGAGCGCCGAGGCGACGGCCGAGACATCGATACTGTCGCCGCGACCGGGACGGGAACGCAGTGATACCGCGCACTCTCCCGGGCGGATCTCCTTGACGAGAACCGCGACCTGCGCCTCCCTCACCCCCTGGAGGTGGGACACGAGCGACTCGACGTCCGCCTCGTCCGCCGACGCCACGACCTCGTGGGGAACCGTCAGCCAGACCACCCCCCGTCCCCCGACCGCGCCGGGGTCCAGGCGAGCCGTGCTCAGCAGTTCCCCCAGCACTCGGAGCCAGGGGAAGGAATGCGCGTCGAGCAGAGCGAATCCCACCGCTCTGGCCTCCGCACCCGCGGCGAGCAGTCGCCGGGCCGTGTCGTGCGACCCCGCGCCACCCCACCGGAAGGACCCGGTGTCGGTGACGAGACCCGCGTAGAGGCTCGTCGCGAGCTCGGGGTCGACCGGATAGCGACCGGCCTCGAGTACATCGAGGACCATACTCGCGGTGGAGGCCGCCCCGGGATCCAGGAACAGGTGCGTCCCGAAGCCGGGGTTGGAACGGTGATGGTCCACCACCAGTACCTC
>NZ_JAALDW010000199.1:0-2805 GCF_014145055.1 Dietzia sp. DQ11-38-2 | reverse complement strand
TCCAGCCGATCCCAGTCGCCCACCCGGTCCGGGCTGGCGCAGTCCAGAGCCACCACCAGGCCGTCGTGTTCCGGCACCTCGTCGATCGAGACCACACGGTCCGTGCCCGGGATGACCCGGAGCGGATCCGGGACCGCCCCGGGGTCGAACGAGTGGTGGACCACGACGCCGTCCGCACGCAGTGCCCGGGCGAGACCCGCGGAACTGCCGAGGGCGTCGGCGTCGGGGCGGACGTGGCACAGCACGGTCACCTCGCGGTGCCGGGCCAGGACGCTCGCCGCGCCGGCCGCGTCCACCAGGGTGATCACCGGTCGTCGCCCTCCGGTCGCTCCTCCTCGTCGTCTCTCCGGTAGGGGTCCTCGTCCCCGGCGGGACGTGCGCCCTGCGCCACGCGACGGACCTCCTCGTCCTGCGCCCGTGCCCGGGCGAGCAACTCCTCCATCTGTCGCGCGGCGTCCGGCACGGAGTCCAGGACGAACGTCAACTCGGGGGTGAACTTCACCCCGGTCTGCTTGCCGACCATCGTCCGGAGGCGACCCCGCGCCGTGGCCAGCGCGTCCTGCGCGGCCTCGATGTCCGGGTCCTCGTCCAGCGTCTCGCCCCGGACCGTGTAGTAGAGGGTGGCCACCCGCAGATCCGCGGTGATCCGGGAATCCGTGATGGTGACGTACTCCAGACGCGGGTCCTTGATCTCGTGTTCGATCGCCGTGGCGACGATCTCCCCGATCCGCTTGCCGAGCCGTCCGGCCCGTCCCTTTCCGGCCATGGCGATCCTCCTTGACGTGATGCGGCCGCCGGGCGGCCGTTCGATTCCCAGAATGCCGTGGGGGCAGGCCCGCAGACCACGGAACCTGCCCCCAGGGGTGTCGCCGTCGACGTCAGTCGCGCGGCTTCTCGACGAGCTCGTAGGTCTCGATGACGTCGCCGATCTTGATGTCGGAGTACGTCACGGTGAGGCCACACTCGAAGCCCTCCCGGACCTCGGTCACGTCGTCCTTCTCGCGGCGCAGCGAGGACACGCTCATCTCCTCGACGACGACCTTGCCGTCGCGGATGAGGCGGGCCTTGGCGTTGCGGCGGATGATCCCGTCGAGGACCATGCACCCCGCGATGTTGCCCAGCTTGGAGGAGCGGAACAGCTGGCGGATCTCCGCCTGACCGAGTCTCTTCTCCTCGTAGATCGGCTTGAGCATGCCCTTGAGCGCGCTCTCGATCTCGTCGATCGCCTGATAGATGATCGAGTAGTACCGGATGTCGACGCCCTCGCGGTTGGCCAACTCGGTCGACTTGCCCTCCGCGCGGACGTTGAACCCGATGATGACGGCGTCGGATGCGGCAGCCAGGTTGACGTTGGTCTCGGTGACCGCACCGACACCGCGGTCGATGACCCGCAACTGCACCTCGTCGTCGATCTCGATTCCCATGAGGGCCTCTTCGAGTGCCTCGACCGTACCGGAGTTGTCGCCCTTGATGATGAGGTTGAGCTGGCTCGTCTCCTTGAGATGCGAGTCCAGGTCCTCCAGGCTGATCCGGCGGCGGGACCGAGCGGCGAGCGCGTTGCGCTTGCGCGCGTTCCGCTTGTCGGCGATCTGCCGGGCGGTGCGGTCCTCGTCGACCACCATGAGGGTGTCACCCGCTCCACACACGCTGGTCAGACCGATCACCTGGACCGGACGTGAGGGGGTCGCCTCCTCGACGTCCTCCCCGTGCTCGTCGACCATGCGGCGGACCCGCCCGTACGCGTCGCCCGCGACGATCGAGTCACCGACCCTGAGCGTTCCGCGCTGGATGAGCACCGTCGCGACCGGGCCGCGTCCGCGGTCGAGGTGCGCCTCGATGGCCACACCCTGCGCGTCCATGTCCGGGTTGGCGCGCAGGTCGAGGGACGCGTCCGCGGTGAGGACGACGGCCTCGAGCAGCGAATCGATGTTGAGTCCCTGCTTCGCCGAGATGTCGACGAACATCGTGTCGCCGCCGTACTCCTCCGGCACGAGCCCGTACTCGGTCATCTGGCCGCGGATCTTGTCAGGCTGCGCGCCCTCCTTGTCGATCTTGTTGACCGCCACGACGATCGGCACGTCGGCCGCTTGCGCGTGGTTGATCGCCTCGACCGTCTGCGGCATCACACCGTCGTCCGCCGCGACCACGATGATCGCGATGTCCGTCGACTTGGCGCCGCGGGCGCGCATGGCGGTGAACGCCTCGTGACCCGGGGTGTCGATGAAGGTGATCGTCCGGTCGACGTCGTCGACCGGAACGGTGACCTGGTACGCGCCGATGTGCTGGGTGATCCCACCGGCCTCGCCCTCGCCGACCTTCGCCGACCGGATGCTGTCGAGCAACCGGGTCTTGCCGTGGTCGACGTGTCCCATGACGGTGACGACCGCGGGACGGATCTCGAGATCGTCCTCGCCGCCCTCGTCCTCACCGAACGACAGATCGAACGAGTCGAGCAGTTCGCGGTCCTCGTCCTCAGGACTGACGACCTGGACCTTGAAACCCATCTCCTCGCCGAGGAGCTGCAGGGTCTCCGGAGTGACGGACTGCGTGGCGGTGACCATCTCACCCAGATTGAACAACGCCTGGACCAGCTGCGACGGGTTGACATCGATCTTGTCCGCGAAGTCGCTCAGCGACGCACCCTGCGCCAGCCGCAGGACCTGCCCACGACCGTCGGGGAGCCGGACGCCGCCGACCTCGGGGGCCCGCATCGAGTCATATTCCTGACGCTTCTGACGCTTGGACTTGCGGCCCCGGCGCGGGGCGCCACCGGGACGACCGAACGCACCCGCCGCACCACTGCGG
>NZ_JAALDW010000198.1:0-5601 GCF_014145055.1 Dietzia sp. DQ11-38-2 | reverse complement strand
TACTCGCGGAGGCGGTCGGCCCACCACCCACTTCCGATGACGTCCAGTACCAGCCGGGGGTGGCTCTCGCGGAGCGCCGCCACGACGTCCAGGGCGTCTTCGACGTGCTTGTGCGGCACCAGTCGGGACAACACCGCCAGGCGCGGGCCGTCGGCGCGGGTCCCGGGTGCGCCCGGCCGCACGCCGTCGGGCAGCGGGTCCAGACCGTTGCGGACCACCGCGATCCGCTCCGGGGACACTCCCAGCTCGACGAGCTCCTCCGCCGACGGCAGCGACACGGTGACGTACTGGCTGTCCGAGTGCACGCGCGGCGAGAGGCGCGATTCGATCCACCAGCCGATCCTCGAGACAAGCCACCCGGCGACGGGCCATTGTTCGCGGTGGATGTGGTGGACCAGCACCACCACGGGCGCGGAGGTGGCGAAGCGGGAGAAGAACGGGACGCCGTTCTGGGTGTCGACCACGACGTCGGGTCGTCGCACCCGGCCGAGCGGGCCCACCCCGAACCGACCGAGGAGGATCGCCCCGAGTGCCCGCGGGTAGACGGTGAAGCGGCCACCGCCGCGGCTGATCGTGACACCCGCCCCGGCGGGGCCTCGTCTCACGTCCGAACGGGACGCTCCGCGGGGACGGGAGGTCCGGTAGACGACGGTGTGCCCTGCGGCCGCCAGACCGTCCGCGACGTGCTCCAGGTAGCGCTCACTGCCGCCGCCCTGCGGATGGGTGCTGTCGCGCCAGCACAACAGCAGGATTCGAGCCACGGCGCACACTGTACGCAGCGCGGATCGGGCGCGGGTCCGCCGGTATCGTCTCCGCTGTGACCCCACCTGCAGATCATCGGTCCGGCGCGCTCCGTTCGGTGGCCCGCCGGGCGAGTCTCGGACGCTCGCTCGGCCTCCTTCGGTCGTTCCCGCTCGAGCAGTCCGACCCGGATGCCTTCTATTCCGGCCTGGCGCGCGACACGGTCGACCTTGTGGCGGACCTGTGGGCGGAAGCCGGGGACCTGCCGCCGGCCGGGCCGGGGTCGAGGCTGCCGGGCCTCACGGTGCTCGACGTGGGGGGCGGGCCCGGGTACTTCTCGGATGCCTACGCCGCCGAGGGGGCGCGCTACGTCTCCGTCGAACCCGATGTGGGGGAGATGTCGGCAGCCGGACTGGACCAGGCGGGGTCGGTCCGGGGGAGCGGGATGTCGCTGCCCATCCGGTCGGGATCGGTGGACGTGTGCATCTCCTCCAACGTGGCCGAGCACGTGCCCGAGCCCTGGACGATGGCCGAGGAGATGCTCAGGGTGACGAGGCCCGGTGGCCTCGTCGTGGTCTCCTACACCCTCTGGTACGGCCCGTTCGGTGGCCACGAGATGGGGTTGACGCACTATCTGGGTGGGGAGCGCGCGCGGCGGCTGTACGAACGTCGCCACGGCCGACCTCCGAAGAACGTGTACGGCGAGTCCCTGTTCCGAGTGGGGTGCGCGGAGGGTCTCGAGTGGGCGCGTGGGACGGGATCGGGCGACCTGCTCGCCGCCTTCCCGAGGTATCACCCGCGGTGGGCGTGGTGGCTGGTGCGGGTGCCGGTGGTGCGTGAGGTCGTGGTGTCGAATCTCGTGTTGGTGCTGCGGGCGCGCTAGCCGCCGCGCGAAGTCGGACACTCGTCTACTATGAAGTGGAACGCGTTCTCGTTTTCTACCTCGCGGAGGTCCCCGTGGTCGTCGTCCATGACAAACTCTTCTCCGGCACCCGCTGGACCGATCCCATCACCACGGGTGTTCTCGAGGTGACGTCACCGGCCACGAACGCCGTCGTCGGGAGGGTGGCCGAGACCACCACCGAGGACGTCGACGAAATGGTCAGCCAGGCCCGCGACTCCTTCGAATCGGGCGTGTGGCGGCGCACCCCGCCCGCGGAGCGTGGCGCGCTGATCGGGCGGGTCGCCGACATGCTCGAGGAGCGCCAGGCAGAGGTCTGCCGCATCCTCTCCGACGAGATGGGCACCCCCACGGGCACGGCTGCGATGATCCAGGTGACGCCCACCCTCGCGGTGCTGCGCTACTACGCGAAGCTGGCCACCGATTTCCCGTGGTCCGAGGTTCGGCAGGGTGACTTCGGCGCCTCCGTGGTGACCCGCCAGCCCGTCGGGGTGGTCGCCGCCGTCACCGCGTGGAACGTTCCGCTCTACCTCAACTCGGCCAAGCTCGGCCCGGCCCTGCTCTCGGGCAGCTCGGTGATCCTCAAGCCGTCGTCCGCGACCCCGCTCTCCGCCCTGTGGCTGGCGGACCTGTTCCGCGAGGCCGGGCTGCCCGAGGGGGTGCTGTCGGTCGTCACCGGCCCGAGTTCCGTGGGCGACCACCTGGTCTCCCACCCGGAGGTCGACAAGATCTCGTTCACCGGATCCACCGATGTCGGGAAGCACATCGCGGGCATCGCCGCCCGGAACCTCACCCGGTGTTCGCTCGAGCTCGGCGGCAAGAGCGCGGCGATCATCCTCGAGGACGCGGACATCGCCGCCCACGCCGGCACCATGGTGTTCTCCGCGCTGATGAACTCCGGGCAGGCGTGTGTGTCCCAGAACCGTATCCTCGCCCCCCGGTCGCGCTACGCCGAGGTGGTCGACGCGCTGGTCGAGAACGTCAAGGCCATGCCGGTCGGTGACCCGTCCGACGAGGGCACCGCCTTCGGGCCGCTGGCCAACCACAAGCAGAAGGACAGCGTCGAGGGGTACATCCGCAAGGGTGTCGAGGAGGGCGCGACCATCGCCTACGGCGGCGGGAAGGTCGAGGGACTGCCCGCCGGCGTCGCCGAGGGTGCCTTCGTCCAGCCGACCGTGTTCACCGACGTCGACAACTCCATGACCATCGCGCAGGAGGAGATCTTCGGGCCCGTGCTCCAGGTCATCGCGTACGACACCGTCGACGAGGCCGTGCAGATCGCCAACGACTCCGAGTTCGGCCTCGCCGGCGCCGTCTACTCGGCCGACCCGGACGCCGCGCTCGCCGTGGCGCAGCGGGTGCGCACCGGCACCATGGGCATCAACTGGTACGCCTTCGACCCGAGCGCCCCGTTCGGCGGATTCAAGAATTCCGGACTCGGACGCGAGAACGGGCCCGAGGGGCTGGACGCCTACTGCGAGCTGCAGAGCGTGCTCATGCCGTTCGGGTGGGAGCCCCCCAGGTGAGTCGCTGACCGCGCACCTGACCGGCGGGCCGGGACCTCACCGGGTTTCCCGGCCCGCCACCAGAGCCGACGCGATCCCGCGCGAACTCACTCCACGCGGTAGCCGACGCCCCGCACGGTGTGGACCTTGTTCTCCCCGATCTTGCGCCGCAACGACCGGATGTAGACGTTGACGATGTTCGACCCGGGGTCGAAGTCCATACCCCACACGCTCTCGAGCAACTGCTCACGGCTGATGGTCTCGCCCTTGTTGCGCAGCAGCATCTCCAGCAGCGAGTACTCACGGTTGGTCAGTTCCTGGATGCGACCGTCGACCTCGACCCGGCGCGTGCGGATGTCCAGTCTCATCCCGGCGTGCTCGAGGATCCCCGGGTCCTCCGACGCCTCGTGCTCGCGCAGACGGAGCCGGATGCGGGCGAGCAGCTCCGGCACCCGGAACGGCTTGACCATGTAGTCGTTCGCACCGGAGTCCAGGCCCTCGACGGTGTTCGCGACGGTGTCACGGGCCGTGAGGATGATGACGGGTGCGGCGAAGCCGCGGTCGCGCGCCTCCCGGAGCAGCGCCAGGCCGTCGACGTCCGGCAGCCCGATGTCGAGCAGCATGAGGTCGATGTCGGAGATGGTCGACAGGATGGATCGCGCGCTCTCTCCGTCCACAGCCTCGAGTGCGGTGTACTCGGCGCCGCCGAGTGCCTTGACCAGTACCGAGCGGATGAGATCGTCATCCTCCACGACGAGAACGTTCGTCATGCAACCCTCCTTCTCCGACAATGGAGTATCCCACGGGGAACGCGTGTTTCGAGCGTCACATCAGTCCGTGTCGTCCCCTGAGTCGTTGCTCGCGGGGATACAGGGGATGACGATGCAGAAGGCCGCTCCCCCGCCCTTGGCGTTGAAGGCGAACGCACGGCCACCGTGTGCCCGGGCGATCGTCGCGACGATGGCCAGTCCCAGACCGGTACCGCCGCGCCCGTCGCGGAGCTGCCCGCGGGCGGTGTGGAAGCGCTCGAAGATGCTCTCCTCCTCGCCGGGCGGGACGCCGGGCCCCGTGTCCCGCACCCACCACAGCAGGCGTCGGCGGTAGTTCTCGCGTTCCGGCGGTTCGGGCAACGGACCCGCCGCCATGTCGGCGGGGACCGTCGGGTCCCCGGCGGCGATGGCGCGGCAGCCGATCTCGATGACGTCGCCCGGGCCCGTGAACCGGACGGCGTTGGAGCAGAACTGGATGAGAGCCTGGGTGATCCGATGCTGGTCCAGTAGGGCGATGTCCTCCGCGTACGGGAGCACCGTCCACTCCCGGTCCGCGATCACGTCGATCTTGGCCTCGACGTCCAACACCAGTTCCGCCACGTCCGTGGGGGCGGTCCGGAGAAAGTCCGGCCGATCGGACCGCGCGAGGGTGAGGAGGTCCTCGACGATCCGGGTCATCCGCGACAACTCGTCCTGCATGATCCGGGTCGTCTCCGCCCGGGCATCGGGGTCCTCGGGCATGAGGTCGAGGTTGCCCTGCACCACGGTGAGGGGGGTGCGCAGCTCGTGCCCGGCGTCATCGAGGAACTCCCTCTGCGTCCGGTAGGCCTCCTCCACGCGCTCGAGCATCGCGTTGACCGTGTCGGCCAGCGAGACGATCTCGTCGGGCCCGTCGACCGGGACCCGACGGGAGAGGTCCGCGGCCGAGATCGTCTCCGCGGCCTCGCGGATCCGACGGACCGGGACGATCATCCGGCCGGCCAGGAGCCAGGCCACGAGCGCGCTGAGGACGATGCCGCCGGCGCCGGTGCTCAGTAGCAGGTCGGCGACGCGGTCGGTCTCCTCCCGGGTGGGGGCGTCGCTGATCGCGACCACGATGTTGGCCGGGCCTGCGGGGCCGTCGACCTCGGCCTTCCGCCAGCGCACGGTGCCGTCGATGACCCCCGACCCCTCGTCTGACACCAGGCCGATCCGCTGGATCTGGGACCTCATGGACGGGGGGAAGAGGGTATCTTCCTCCACACTGAACCTCGAGAGAGTGAACTGCGTGCCCGACGTGGTGGCGGTCCCCACGAGGAGGAGCTCGGGCGACGGGTACTGCTGGGCCAGATAGGCACGGATGAGTTGCTCGGTCGTGGGGTCCTCCGTCTCGAACGACGGCAGCACCCCGGCATCGATGAAGGTCGTGAAGTCGGCGGCCTCCCGATTGAGTCGCAGGTCCGTCGTCCGCTCGGCCGTGAGGTAGAGCACCTGCAGGGTGAACAGGACCATCGCGGTGAACACGGCCGCCGAGGTGAGCGTGATGCCGAGTGTGATGCGCAGGCGTGCCGAGTACCACCACCGGACCGAGCGGGACCTACCGAGCCGCGGGGTCACCCCGGTGTGGGCCGGCCGTCGGTCCGCGAGGAGTCGCGGGGTGAACCCTCGCCGCGCGGGGTGGCGGCGGCGTGGGCCGGAGGCCCGG
>NZ_JAALDW010000197.1:0-2624 GCF_014145055.1 Dietzia sp. DQ11-38-2 | reverse complement strand
GGCCCCGCCCCCGTCGGCCCCGTTCCCGTCGACCTCGTCGTCGTCGAGTTCCACCCAGCCCCGAAGCGAGGCGACGGCGGGGCACTGCCGGTCAGCCAGCGCGGCGTGGAGCTCCACGTCGGGGTTCAGGCCGGGTTGGACCAGTCGGAACACCTTGACCATGAGGTCGTCACCGAACACCAGGGACGAGTTGGACTGTTCGCCCTCCAGCAGCCTCCCGCGGACGGGCTCAGGGGCCGGGGCACCCTCCACCAGGCGGAATCGCAGACCCCCCACGAGGTCCTGCGCGGCCAGGTGGGTCACGAGTGACTCGGTCCCGCGCGGGTCGCGCAGTCCGTCGTAGACGACCGGTGAGGCGCCCTCCGGGGTCAGGGGGAGCGTCCGGCGGTCGTCGGGCAGGGACTCCGCGGTGGCCAGCGGGACCTGGTAGCGCTGCGGTCGGCCGTCCACCTCCACGTCGACCAGCAGGTGCTCCACCAGGACGTCCTCGTGGTCCAGCAGGACCGCGCGCCGGGCGATCCGCACCGCGGACAGTCGCCGGCCCTTGCCCGCGAACCACCGCTGTGCGGGAAGCCACTCGGTCAGCAGGGTGACCATGGTGTCGTCGTCGACCGGGGGGATGCTCATGGCGTGCCTCTCATGCCGGTGTCTCGGTGGGACTGCGCAGTTCCAGCCAGTAGAAGCCGTACCCGGGGAGGGTGAGCTGATACGGGTCGGCGTCGATCTCGGGGAACGGGACGCCGCCGGTGAGCTCGGTGGGTCGGCGGCCGGCGAACTCGGACAGGTCCAGACGCACGGCCTGCGGGAACCGCGAGAGGTTGTTGACGCACAGGATCACGTCCGCCTGCGGGTCCTCCTCGGGGGACCCCATCGTCCGGAGGTAGGCCAGGATGCTCGGGTTGGACCCACCCAGGTCGACGAACTCACCGCGTCCGAACGCGGGGTGGCTCTTGCGCACGTGGATCATGCGACGCGTCCAGTGCAGCAGGCTGGCGGTGGAGTTGAGCTGCGCCTCCACGTTGACCCCCTGGTACCCGTACTGCGGGTCCATGATCACCGGAAGGTACAGCCGGCCCGGGTCGCAGCGGGAGAAGCCGGCGTTGCGGTCGGGGCTCCACTGCATGGGTGTGCGGACGGCGTCACGGTCGCCGAGCCAGATGTTGTCGCCCATCCCGATCTCGTCGCCGTAGTAGAGCACCGGCGACCCGGGCAGGCTGAGCAGCAGCGCCGAGAACAGTTCCAACTGGTTGTGGTCGCCATCGAGGAGCGGGGCCAGGCGCCGCCGGATGCCGATGTTGGCCTTCATCCGTGGGTCCTTGGCGTACTCGGCGTACATGTAGTCGCGTTCCTCGTCCGTGACCATCTCGAGCGTCAGCTCGTCGTGGTTGCGCAGGAAGATGCCCCACTGCGCCGAGGAGGGGATGTCGGGGGTGTGCGCGAGGATCTCGGTGACCGGGAACCGGGACTGGCGCCGCACCGCCATGAAGATCCGCGGCATCAGCGGGAAGTGGAAGGCCATGTGGCACTCGTCACCCACCTCGGGCTCGCCGAAGTACTCGACGACGTCCTCGGGCCACTGGTTGGCCTCGGCCAGCAGGACCCGCCCGGGGTACTCCTCGTCCACCACCGCCCGGCACCTGCGGAGGAACTCGTGGGTCTCCGGCAGGTTCTCGCAGTTGGTGCCGTCGCGCTCGAAGAGGTACGGCACGGCGTCCAGTCGGAACCCGTCGATCCCCAGGTCCAGCCAGAAGCGCAGGACGTCGATCATCGCGTCCTGGACCTCGGGATTGTCGTAGTTGAGGTCGGGCTGGTGGGAGAAGAAGCGGTGCCAGTAGAACTGCCCCCGCACCGGGTCGTAGGTCCAGTTGGACGTCTCGGTGTCGACGAAGATGATGCGGGCGTCCGGGTACCGGGTGTCGTCGTCGGACCACACGTAGAAGTCCCCGTACGGCCCGGTGGGGTCGGAGCGCGACTCGGTGAACCAGGCGTGGGTGTCGGAGGTGTGGTTCATCACCAGGTCGGTGATCACCCGGATGCCCCGCTGGTGGGCCTGGTCGAGGAATTCGACGAAGTCCTCGACGGTGCCGAACTCGGGCAACACGGCGCGGAAATCGCGGATGTCGTATCCGCCGTCGCGCAGCGGCGAGTCGTAGAACGGCGGCAGCCACAAACAGTCCACCCCGAGCCACTCGAGGTAGTCGAGCTTCTCCGTGAGCCCGCGCAGGTCTCCGGTGCCGTTGCCGTCCGAGTCGTTGAACGCCCTGACCAGGACCTCGTAGAAGACCGCGGACTTGTACCAGTCTCGATCGATCTCGAGCTCGGCCGCGTGCCGGTAGCTGTCGGCGCTGGGCTCGACCACGTGCCCGTCGTCGGTGAGCTCGGGCTCCGCGTGCCGGGGATCGGGGTGCCGGGGATCGGACGGGTGCGGGTCGGCCTGGTGTGGGTCGGCATGAAGTTGGTCAGCCCGGTGGCGCGACATCGGAGACATGGGGGCGAGCCTACGGGCCAGTACGATCCGTTGCATGTGGAAAACCGGCCCGACGGAGCGCATCCGCGGCCTGAGGAGCGTGGATCCCGCGCGGTCGTACCGCGGGCGGCACGGCCGCCGGGCGCGCGCGCTCGCG
>NZ_JAALDW010000196.1:0-2218 GCF_014145055.1 Dietzia sp. DQ11-38-2 | reverse complement strand
CTCGCGGAGGCCTCGGAGAGGTCGGCGCCGGCGCAGAAGGTGCCGCCGGCGTGACCGAGGACCACCACGCGGGCGTCGTGGTCGGTGGCCGCCCGGTCCAGCGCGGCGTGCAGCTGCCCGACCAGCGCGGTGGAGATGGCGTTGCGGTTGTGCTGCGAGTCCAGGGTCACACGGGCCGCACCGCCCGAGACCTCGTACCGCACCAGCTCCTGCTCACCCTGCGCGGTCATGTCAGTAGCTCCTCGGCAGCCCGAGCGAGTGCTGGGCAACGTAGTTGAGGATCATCTCCCGACTCACCGGCGCGATGCGCGGCAGGCGTGACGCGGCGAGCATCCCGGCGAGGCCGTACTCCACCGACAGGCCGTTGCCGCCGAGGGTCTGGATGGCCTGGTCGACGGTCCGGGCGGAGACCTCGCCGGAGGCGTACTTGGCCATGTTGGCGGCCTCGCCCGCGAGGTCGTCCAGGCCGGCGTCCACGAGCGCGGCGGCCTTGCGCATCATGAGACGCGCCAGCTCCAGCTCGATCTTGCACTGCGCGAGTGGGTGCGCGATCCCCTGATGGGCGCCGATCGGGGTCTTCCACACGGAGCGCTCGTTCGCGTACGTCGTGGCCTTGTCCATCGCGTAGCGCGCGGACCCGATCGCCATGCCGGACGCCATGATGCGCTCGGGGTTGAGGCCCGCGAAGAGCATGAGCAGCGCCGTGTCGCCGTCGCCGATGAGCGCGTCGGCGGGCAACCGGACGTCGTCGAAGTACAGCTGGAACTGCCGCTCGGGCGTGCGCACCTCGGTGGGGATGTGGGTGCGCTCGAGGCCCGGTGCGTCGGTGGGCACCATGAACAGCGCCGGCTGGAGCTTGCCGCTGGTCGCGCCCTCGAGACGGGCCACCACGAGGATCGCGTCGGCCTGGTCGACCCCCGAGATGTAGGTCTTCTGCCCGCTGAGCAGGAAGTCCGCGCCGTCCCGGCGGGCCGTGGTGGTGATGGCGTGGGAGTTGGACCCGGCGTCCGGCTCGGTGATGGCGAACGAGGTGATGATCTCGCCCGAGGCCAGGCCCGGGAGCCAGCGCTTCTTCTGCTCCTCGGTACCGAAGCGCGAGATGATCGTGCCGTTGATGGCGGGCGAGACCACCATCATGAGCAGCCCGGCGCCCGCGGCGGAGAGTTCCTCCTCGACCATCGCGAGCTCGGTCATGCCGGCCCCACCGCCGCCGTACTCCTCGGGCAGGTTCACCCCCAGCAGCCCGAGCTTGCCCGCCTCGGTCCACAGCTCGTCGGTGGTCTCACCGGCGTCGGACTTTTCGCGCATGTACTCCATGCCGTATCGCGAGCCCAGGTCGAAGGCCACCTTGCGGAGCTGCGTCTGCTCCTCGGTGTCGACGACGGGGTTGGGGATCTGTGAGATGTCGGTCATCGTGGTCACTCCTGGGTGGTGGGGTCGGTGCTGCCGGACTCGGTGACGACGGCGAGGGTGGTGCCGGTCTCGACCTGCGTGCCCACCTCGACGGGGAGCTCGCTGACGACGCCGTCCACCGCCGCGGAGATGGTGTGTTCCATCTTCATGGCCTCCATCCACAACAGCGGTTGGCCGGCGGTGACGGTGTCGCCCACGGAGACGGCGACCCGGATGACCGCGCCCGGCATGGGGGCGAGCAACGACCCGGCGGCGACCTCCGCGCCGGGATCGGTGTAGCGGGGCGGTTCGACGAGTGAGACCGGCCCGAGGGGCGAGTCCACCTCCACGACGGTGTCCGAGCCGGCCACCTCGTACCGGTGTACGCAGAAGGTGTGGCGCACCCCCCTGATCTCGAGGTCCACCGCGGCGGGACGGACCCGGCCGACGTCGACGATCTCCGCGAGATCGCCATCCGGGTGGGCGCCGGAACGGTCGCGGAGATAGGCCACCTCGAGGTCCTTCTCGCCGTGGCGCAGCGTCCGCTTCTGCAGGGTGCGGCCGACGTTGCGGAATCCGGCCCGGGCCAGGGGCACGGGGCCGGCGGCGTGGTCGGCGGTCCCGGACACCAGCGCGGCGGCGAGGGCCGAGATCCGCACGGCCTCGTCGTCGGCGAGCGGGGCGGCGAGCGCGGCGGACCCGTGGTCGTCGAGGAACGCGGTGGACAGGTTGCCGGCGATGAACTCGGGATGGCGCAGGACCCGGACGAGCTGGGCCCGGTTGGTGGTCAGACCGTGGATCTTCGCCCGTGTCAGCGCGCCGGCGA
>NZ_JAALDW010000195.1:0-4342 GCF_014145055.1 Dietzia sp. DQ11-38-2 | reverse complement strand
GGGGCGCTGGGCAGCGCACCGGCACATCGGGGGCGGGACAGGGCCGAGGCGGTTCCTCCCGGGGTGACTCCCGTGACGGAGGGCGGCAGGGCGTCGAGCGGCGCACGGCTGGCCGTCCGGGTCAGGACGCCCGGCAGGCCGCACGCGTTGACGAGCCGACTCTCCCCGAAGACATCGAGGCCGCGGACCTCGACACGGAGATCCGACGGGACCTGCGGGGTCTGGACAAGGCCAATGCCGAGGTCGTCGCGCGGCATCTGGTGGCGGCGATGTATTTCGTCGACGACGACCCCGAGCTCGCTCTGGCCCACGGACGTGCCGCGAAGAACCGAGCCGGCCGGATAGGTGTGGTCCGGGAGACCGTCGGCGTTCTCGCGTACCGCGCGCGAGAGTGGTCGGAAGCGCTGGGTGAGCTCCGTGCGGCTCGACGCATCTCGGGAGGACCCGGACTGCTGGCGATGATGGCGGACTGCGAGCGGGGCCTCGGACGTCCGGAGAAGGCCATCGAACTCGCCCGGGGTGACGAGTCCCGTCAGGTCACCGGCGAGGACCTCGTGGAGCTGCGCATCGTCGAAGCCGGCGCGCGAGTGGACATGGGCCAGCTCGACGCCGCCCTCGTGACTCTCCAGGATGCGGGAGCCGACCCGGATGCTGTCGGCGAGGAGGCGGCGCGATTGGACTACGCCTACGCGGAGGTGTTGTTGGCGTCCGGCCGCAAGGACGAGGCGGCCGCCTGGTTCGCCCACGCGGTGTCCGCCGACCCGGATCATCACACGGACGCGGAGTCGCGTCTGGCCGAGCTCGGGGGTTAACTCGGTGTCACCAGGCCCGACGTCAGCAGTACCGCGGTCGGCGGGGTCAGAGTCTGCCGCGTCGGAGACTGTGGCGACTCTGTCCGATCTGCACGACGCACTTCTCGCGGATCTCGACGGGACGCTCATCCGCGGTACCGAGCCCATTCCGGGCGCCGCCGAGGCGCTGGACCGGTCGGGGCTTCCGGTGGTCTACGTGACCAACAATGCGAGCCGTTCCCCCGGCCAGACGGCCGAACACCTCCGGGATCTGGGATTTCCGGCCCGCGCGTCCGACGTCATGACCAGCGCCCAGGCGGCGGTGATGATGCTGGGTGATCACGTCGACGCGGGGGCGAGAGTTCTCGTGGTGGGTCACGAGAGTTTCCGGGAGCTCGCCAGACAGGCCGGCTACGAGGTCGTCTATTCGGCCGACGACGGTCCCGAGGCGGTCCTCCAGGGCCTGTCCCGCGAACTGACCTGGGGTGACCTTGCCGAAGGATGTCTCGCGATCCGGCGCGGGGTGCCGTGGGTCGCCTCCAACACCGACACCACCCTGCCCACCGAGCGCGGTCTGCTCCCCGGGAACGGTTCGCTGGTCGCTGCACTTCGCGCCGCGACGGACAGAGACCCCGTCGTGGCGGGGAAGCCGGCGGCGGGAGTGCTCAGGGCGGCCGCGGACCTCGTCGGCTCCCGCCGTCCGCTCGTCATCGGGGACCGTCTGGACACCGATATCGAGGGGGCGCTCGCGGCCGGGATGCCCGCGCTGCTGGTTCTGACGGGCGTCCACGGGACGGCCGATCTGCTGGCCGCGGACGCGCACCGTCGCGCCACCCACCTCGCCCCGGACCTGTCCGCCCTCGCCGCGCCGCCGGAGTCGAGTCACATCGACTCGGCCCCCTGGCTCGACGCGAGGGTGGAGAACGGTGTCCTCCACCTCGACGGGCTCCCCGCGACACTCGGCGGCGTCGACCTGGCGCGCGGCGTCCTCCGACAGGCGTGGAGGCACGGTGTGAGCGCCCTGGCGGATCCCGGCGACGGTGCGCGGTCACGGTTCGCCGATGCGGGACTGCTCGTGGGCTAGCGTGGACCGTGTGAGCACTCCCGGACCGACACCACTGCCAGGGCCCGCGGGCCCGGACATCGACGAGCTCCGCTCGGCCTTCGACGATCTGCTCTCCGACTCCGCCGAACCCCGCGACGAGGTCGGGGGAGTTCGCGACGAGCAGGTCGCGGCCCTGGATTCGGCCCATGATCTGCTCGCCCACGCCCTGTCCTCCCTGGACTCGGCCCGCTGATGGCGGTCGCCCGTAGGCGCCTGGACGCCGAGTTGGTCCGCCGCAAGATGTGTGACAGTCGGGAACGCGCGCGGGACCTCATCGGTGCCGGTCGTGTGATCGTCAACGGGGTCGCCGCGAGTAAGCCCGCCACGCAGGTGGAACCGACGACGTCCATCGCGGTCGCCGCGTCCGGGGAACCGGACTGGGCCTCGCGGGGGGCCCACAAGCTCATCGGTGCCCTGGACGCCTTCGGGGTGGACGTCGCCGGTACGCGCTGCCTCGACGCCGGCGCCTCCACGGGAGGGTTCACCGACGTCCTGCTCTCGCGGGGGGCCGACCGCGTCGAAGCCGTGGACGTGGGCTACGGACAACTCGTGTGGCGCCTGCGCAGCGACGATCGCGTGGGCGTCCACGACAAGACCAACGTGCGGTCCCTCACCCCCGAGGACATCGGCGGCGAGGTCGACGTGGTGGTGTCCGACCTGTCGTTCATCTCCCTGCCCCTCGTCCTTCCCGCTCTGTCCGCGTGTGTCCGCACCGGCGGGGCGCTGCTACCGATGGTCAAGCCGCAGTTCGAGGTGGGACGCGAGCGGGTCGGTCAGGGGGGCGTCGTCCGTGACCCCGGGCTCCGGATCGACGCGGTCACCGGTGTCGCGCGGGCCGCCGCGGCGCTCGGGCTGGAGGCTCTCGGGTGTGTGGCGAGCCCGCTTCCGGGCCCGTCCGGGAACGTCGAGTACTTTCTTCACCTCCGCAAGACCGAACCGGGGTCGCCGGTGGCACTGACGGACCGGGCGCAGGACGCTATTCGCAGCGCGGTGGAGGAGGGACCGAGATGACGCAGAGCCCAGAGGTGGGGGCGCCCCGCCGCATCCTGCTCGAGGCCAACATCGAGCGGCCGGACATCGTCGCGATCGTCGCCCAGGTCGTCGACGCCTGCGCGCACCGCGGGATCGCGGTGCGGATGCTCGCGGACACCAGCGAGAACGTGGCCACCGGGACCGGTGTGGAGTCGGTGGCGGATACCCCGCACGCCGCTGACGGCTGCGAGCTCGTCCTGGTCCTGGGTGGGGACGGGACGTTCCTGCGGGCATGCCAGTACGCGACCGCGGCCGATGTGCCGGTGCTGGGAGTGAATCTCGGGCATGTCGGCTTCCTCGCCGAATCGGAGATCTCCTCTCTCCACGGCGTCGTCGAACAGATCGCGGACCACGACTACCGGGTGGTCGAGCGCATGACGGTCGAGGCCACTGTGATCCACGGGGACACCGTGCTCGGCCGTGACTGGGCACTCAACGAGGTGAGTATCGAGAAGGTCTCGCGGCAGGGCGTCCTCGAGGCGTCGGTCGAGATCGACGGGCGACCGGTGAGCGACTTCGGGTGCGACGGCATGCTCGTCTCGACGCCCACCGGATCGACGGCGTACGCGTTCTCGGCGGGGGGACCGATCCTCTGGCCGGAGCTCGACGCGATCCTGGTGGTCCCGAACAACGCCCACGCCCTGTTCGCCCGGCCCATGGTCGTGGCGCCCAGCTCGCGGGTCGCCGTGGAGACCGGGACCCGGTCCGGACCGGCGGTGGTCGTGCTGGACGGGCGACGAACGATCGACGCCCCCGCCGGCAGTCGGGTGGAGGTGGTGCGTGGCCACAGACCGGTCAAGTGGGTGAGATTGGACGACTCGCCGTTCACGGACCGGCTGGTGACGAAGTTCGAACTCCCGGTCACCGGGTGGCGTGGCCGGTCCACCGCGCGCCCCCTCGCCTAGGGTGGGTGCGTGCTCACGGAACTTCGGATCAGCGGACTCGGCGTCATCGACGAGGCCGTGGCCGATTTCGCCCCGGGCCTGTCCGTCCTGACCGGTGAGACCGGCGCCGGAAAGACCATGGTGGTCACCGGTCTCAGGCTCCTGGCCGGGGGGCGCGCCGATCCGGGGCGGGTTCGTCGCGGAGCGGACAAGGCCGTGGTGGAGGGGCGGTTCGACCTGGCCGCCGCCGAGACGATGCACCCCGAGGACCGACGCGAGCTCGACAGTCTCCTCGAGGAGGCGGACGCGGAGGTCGACGAGGACGGGACGGTGATCGCGGCCCGCCGGGTCGGCGCCGACGGACGCTCCCGGGCCCGGCTCGGGGGTCGTTCGGTCCCGGCGGGGACGTTGGCCCGGTTCTGCGCTCCGGTGCTCGCGGTCCACGGCCAGAACGACCAGCTCCGGCTCCTGCGTCCGGACAGGCAACGGGAGGCCGTCGATTCCCACGGCGGCGAACCGGCACGGCGGGA